>NZ_JAMQHY010000037.1:34929-91006 GCF_023845705.1 Clostridium sp. ZBS15 | reverse complement strand
TATAGTCCCATTTTAGCTTGCTCTCAATATGAAATTGAGACAAGCAATAAATGTGACAATACTCATTAACTATTCCCAAAGTCCAATTACAATGCCACTTTACCTATTTCATATATCAACACATATTTAATAATATAATTTCCTAAAGAATAAAAAATCCAACTAAAAATTAGTTGGATTTTTTTGTTATTCAATAAATTTTACACATGTTGGTGATGGAACGTCTTCCGTTCCTATAAATTTTAATGCTCCATTTGATTGTTGAATTGAGAAAATAGATAATGTGTTAGATAGTTCATTTCCACAAATTAAATACTTTCCAGTAGGATCTATTTGGAAGTCACGAGGACATTCGCCTTTACAATCAAATACATCAACATATTCTAATTTTCCATTATCATCATTTATATAAAATAAAGTTATCGTATTATTTTTTATATCTGAAGTATATAAAAATTTATTATTTTTGTGTATGTGTATAGCTGATGCTAATTTTTCTCCATTATAACCTTTTGGAAAAATACTAGTTACTTCAACTTTTTCAAATGGATTTTCTTTTTTTGAATTATACTTTAAAGTGAAAATTTCACAGCTTTTTTCTGCTAAAACATAATAAAATGGTTTTGATTTTGAATAAGTTATATGTTTAGGTGCTGAATCTTTTGGAAAAGAGTAACTTAAATGTTTTTTAGCCACTAATTTATCATTATTAAAAGTATATAGCATCAAAGCATCTTTTCCAGAATCAACTGATAGAATATATTTTTCATCATGTGAGAAGATAGAACAATTTATATGAGAATTTTCATCGTTTAAATCTTTTTCACAATCTTCATTATTAACAGTTACGTGAGATGTTAAAATTATTCCATCTAAAGTATTAAAAACTTTAATTTCATTTTCATTATAATTTGAAGAAATTAAAAGTTGCTTATTTTTTCTTATGCTTACATGACAAGGTTCTTTACCATCTTCAACATTATAATTAATTAAATCCACATAGTCTTTTTCTCCAAAAAATTTGAATGAAGAAACCCCAGATTGTTTTTTTATGCTACAAGTAGAATATAAAATATTTCTTTCTTTATCAATTGCTAAATAGTTAGGATTATTAATTTCATAAGCCAAATTAATTCTATCTATTTTTCCAGATGATGAATTAAAACTAAACTTATAAATTCCTTTACTATCATTATTTGTATGAGTTCCTATAAAGCCGATTAATATATCTTTATTTACTATCATAAAGTAGTGCCCCCTTTTAGTTTATATAATTATAAGTATATCATAAATAAAATATATTAAATATCCAAAAAATAGATGAAAAATATTGGGAATATTAATATATTAGTAAAATAATTACAAATAAATATCTAAGTATTAATAAAAGTATGTATATGAAAATAAACTGAATAAAATATTATTATAAATTTAATACTTTTAAATAAATATAAATTATTAAGATTGTAATTTATTTTAATATTAAGAATTAAATATTAAATTTTTATAATTATTGATAAATATTAATTTTTTGGTATAATAATTTGTAAATAACAAAAATTTTAAAAGAATTTATAAAAGCACAAATAAGAAGGGGGGCTTTATTAGTGCCTATAAAAATTCCAACAGAATTACCAGCATTTAAAGTATTATCTAACGAGAATATTTTTGTCATGAATGATAATAGAGCTAAGACTCAAGATATAAGACCATTAAAAATTGCGATTCTTAATTTAATGCCAAAAAAAATTTTAGCAGAAAATCAATTATTGAGGCACTTATCTAATACACCATTACAAGTTGAGGTTAAGCTTATTCAAACTAAAAGTTATGTTTCACAAAATACTCCAATAGAACATTTGGAAAAGTTTTATACTTATTTTGATGATATAAGAGATGAAAAGTTTGATGGCTTAATAATAACTGGGGCACCTGTTGAGCAAATGCCATTTGAGGATATTACTTATTGGAATGAATTAACTCAAATAATGGAATGGAGTAAATCCAATGTTTTTTCAACATTGCACATATGTTGGGGAGCTCAAGCAGGATTATATTATCACTATAATATACCAAAATATAAATTAGAAAAGAAAATTTTTGGAGTATTTTCTCATTGGGTAAATGATGAAAATGCCGATTTAACAAGAGGACTTGATGATATATTTTATGCACCACATTCTAGACATACAGAAGTAAAAAAAGAAGATATAAGTAAAATTTCAGAATTGGAAATTTTATCGGAATCCAAAGAGGCGGGTATCTTTATTGTAGCTACTAAAGATAGAAGAAAAATATTCTTTATGGGTCATCCTGAGTATGATAGAAATACATTAAAAGAAGAATATATGAGAGATAGGGAAAAGGGAGATAATATAGATATACCACAAAATTATTTTGTAGATAACGATATAAATAGTACTCCTAAATTTACATGGAGAGGTAGTTCTAATATAATATTTGGTAATTGGTTAAATTATTGTGTATATCAAAATACTCCGTATAACATCAATGATATCTCTAAGTAATAAGAGCTGTGTTTTTAAACACAGCTTATTTCAATGTACCCAAAAATAAGAAATTCTATATTATACTTTTAAACATAATTTTTAACTATCACTTATCAACTTTCAACGAATAAATCGTTACTATAATAATAGTATTATTTAAGGATGTTTAAAAAAATTAATTAAATTAATAAAAAAGCTTGTTTTTTTCGGCAATTCTTTATAAAATTAAAAAAAATAATGTATTTTATCTAAAAATGTTACAAATGATAATTTTTAATGTTAGAATATAAATGATTTTAAAAGGACACATTGATAAGTATTTTCAAATGTCTAATTTATAATGTCTAATTTATAAAAAGTAAACGGAGGATTAGTGTGGAACAGAAGAGAGAGAAATTTTCATCAAGTTTAACAGTTTTTTTAGCAACATTAAGTTCCGCTGTAGGTTTAGGTAATATATGGATGTTTCCTTATATTACAGGAGAAAATGGTGGAGCAGCATTTATTATTATATATTTAATATGTGTTGCTTTAGTAGGATTACCTGTACTTATTAGTGAATTTGTAATAGGTAGAGGTACTAGAAGAAACGTATATGGAGCAATTTCAAAGATTACAGATAAAAAGGGCTTTAAAGTTATAGGTATTTTTGCAATACTAGCAACATATTTTATGTTGTTTTTCTATACAGTAGTTGTTGGATGGGTTTATTCATATGTATTTAAAGCGGTAACAGGGGCATTAAAGGGAGTAACATTAGAATCTGCAAGTAATATATTTTATAATACAAGTGTAGGACCTATAGCTCCAATTATTTGGCAGTTAATTGCATTATCAGTTGGTGGAATAATATTAGTTTTAGGGGTTAAGGGTGGCATTGAAAAGTTAACAAAAACCTTAATGCCTGTTTTAATTTTACTTCTTTTAGTATGTGCTTTTAGAAGTTTAACATTATCAAATGCTATAGAAGGTGTGAATTTTTTAATTAAACCTGATTTTTCAAAAGTACATATTGGAGTTGTACTTTCAGCATTAGGATTAGCATTTTTTAAGCTATCAGTTGGAAGCGGAGCAATGATTACATATAGTAGTTATTATACTGATGATAATAACTTGATTGGTACAGCAGGAAAGGTAGCAATATCAGATACTTTAGTATCATTAATAGCAGGCCTTGCTATATTTCCAGCAGTTTTTTCATTTGGATTAGAACCAAGTAGTGGTCCAGGATTATTATTTAATACAGTTCCATTAATATTTGCTAAAATGCCAGGCGGTTGGATTTTGGTAATTATGTTCTTTGCTCTTACTGCAATGGCAGCTACAATGGCGATGTTATCATTATTAGAAGTTTTAATTGCATTTTTTACAGAAGAATTAAAAATAGAAAGAAAGAGAGCAATAATATTAAATATAATAATATTATTAGGAATTGGATCCTTAGCAGCACTATCAGGTAATGCAGAAGGTGTTTTAGGTGATAAACTAATATTGGGATTATCATTTTTTGATTTATGTGATGTGCTTGTATCTAAGATATTTTTACCTATAAATGGATTGTTGATAATTTTATTAGCTGGATACTTTATAAATAAAAAGTATTTAATAGATCAATTAAGTAATAATGGAATATTAAAGAATGAAGCAATAGTAAAAGCTTTAATTTTTATTATTAAATACATAGCACCAATACTTATTATAGTAGTATTTTTAAAATCATTTATTTAAATTAAAGTCAATGCTTTAGTAGTGTTTTATAATATGCACAACTAAGCTCGACTGGTTAAATATTTAATATTAACAAAAATAAGGCTTTGATATAATTGCAAAGCCTTATTTTTTTATTCTTTAACTCTCAATTTTCATATCTTCACTCTGAACTAAAAAGCGTGGAGCATTCATTTGGTTCTACTTAATTATTCTTATTTATAGAAGAAATTAATTAAATTTTAATGTAATTACATAAATATATAATAAATACAATTTGAAATATTAGAATAGTAGGAACTCCTAGTGTAAATTTTAAATGTTTAGTTTTATGTCTGAAAGTAAACATTCCATGAAGCATACCAATAGAACCACCAATTAAGGAGATTACAATTAGAGTTTTTTCAGGAATTCGCCATTCTTTGTGTATTGCACGATTTTTATCAATAAACATAATAGAAAAACCAATGAAATTTATAAATAGTAAATATATAATAAAGATTTTAATCATAATTTTCACCTCAGTGTAAATAATATAGTATATTATTTATCTTAGCATAAGTATGAACTCAAAAAAAAGCTATTTCACAATTAAATAAAATAGCTTTTTATATAAATATCAGTTTTTATATGAATAGTATAAGTTTTAGTAATTGATTTAGCCTCCAAGAGTTACATCTTGATGGTTATACCAATTTAATGCATCATAAAATTCATGATCTTTAAATGCAGGCCAATATGAGTCTATTACATAAAAATCTGAATAAACACATTGAGCCGGCAAAAAACCACTAAGTCTTCTTCTTCCACCCCATCTTATAATCAGGTCTATTCTGGAAATATCTTTAGAGTGTATATAAGGTATAATCCCCTTATGAGATGAATCATTTTCTTTTAAGATATTTAAATCCCATTCCCAACCATAGTTCATCAAAAAATTAACTTTAATTCCACCAGTTCCAAAAGTAGTTCTTTTTGAAAATGGTAATAGTTCTTTAGGAAATAATTTTGAATCTGTATTTCCTAAAACTAATATTTCACAATTCTCTTTTGTGAGTAATTTAACAGATTCAATGCAAGCGTCAGTGAAGGCTATTTTTTGCTCACTAGGTCTTTTTGTATTATCTACTGTAAATCCATAAAAAGTTACTTCAGATATACCTTCTTTTTGACACAATTTAAAAACTTCAAGGCCAGGATTTATACCGAAGGAATACCCCTTATCTTTTGTTAATCCGTTAGCTAAAGCCCAACGTCTATTTCCATCTGGAATGACGCCTATATGTTTTGGAATTCTCATTTTTTTATCTCCTAATGCAATAAAATTTTAATGTGATTTAAAAATATTAATCTATAAACATAAGTATATCCAATATAGTTAAAAATACACATATAGGTATTTAGTTATGATAAATATATATTAAAAAGTATTAGAGTATAATTAATTTATTTATTAAGATAGTATAGAAGAGTTTATTAAAAATTTTATTTATATAAAATTAACGTAAATAAATATATTTATTTCTAGGGAGGACATATATATGGCAGTTAATGCAAAAAGACAAAAGGAATTAAAAGCTTTAGGTTTTTTATTACAAAATGACAAAGAACATTTTGCAGTAAGATTTTTAGGTAGAGCAGGTAATTTTACAGTAGAGGAATTAAACAATATAAATGTTATTTCTAAAAAGTATGGTAGAGATTATTGCGGAATGACAACAAGACTTCAAATTGAAGTGCCTTGGATAAAAGATGAAGATGTAGAAAAAGTTATTGAAGAAGCAAAGAAGTTAGGTTTAAGACATGGTGGTACAGGACAAAAATTTAGACCATTAGTATCTTGTAAAGGTACTGTATGCCTTCATGGAAATATTAATACACAAGAAATATGTAGACAATTAGAAGATAAGTATTTTGGAACAGATACCCCTCATAAATGTAAAGTAGCAGTAGTTGGTTGTGCTAATAATTGTGCAAAGGCTAATATAAATGATATTGGTATTATGGGAAGAACAGTACCTGAGTTTGTTTTAGAAAAGTGTATTGGATGTGGACTATGTGTTAAGGCTTGTAGACAAAAAGCTTTAGAAGTAGTTGATAAAAAGATAATACATAATAAAGATTTATGTGTTAATTGTGGTGGATGCGTAAGAGCATGCAAATTAGGCGCAGCTGTTGCAAAAGAAAAAGGTGGAGAAATCTTTGTTGGTGGACGATTCGGTAGAGGAATGAGAATTGGAGACTCTTTAGGAAAGATATTTAAAGAAGAAGAAATAATTCCAATGGTTGATAAAATTGTTGACTACTATAGAGAAGTAGGACAACCTGGTGAAAGAATTTCTAAAGTTATGGATAGAATAGGAAAAGAAGAATTTATAAATAATGTTTTAAATAGATCATCTATTTAAAAATATCAATATTCACTTAAAATGGAGCTGAAATAATATTTATAAAGGAATTAAAAGTTCAAGTGGTAATTAATTAGACAACTTGAACTTTTTAATATATGGAAAATTATGATGTTAATTCAGAAGTAATTAATTATAATAATTGAAAAGATACATATAAAAAAGGCTATTATAACAACATTTAATACAAATAAAGTAATAAAATGTAATTTATATTAAAAAATAATTATTATAAATTAGAATTTTGCTTTTTTTATTATATGTTTTAATATAAAATAAGTATATTAAATTAGAACATATAAATATTTAAATAATTATACAAGGTGGAAAAATAATGATAGCAGTATTAGGAATAAAAAAGAATACACCAATAGAAATTAGGGAAAAATTAACTATAAAAGCAAACAAACATGATGAGTATCTAAATAGTTTGTTACAATGTTTGGATGAAGTTATCATACTTGCAACTTGTAATAGAACAGAAATTTATTTTAATGTTTCTTATATTAATGAAGAACTATTAAAAAAGATTTTTGAAGTTTTGAATTGGGACTATAGTTATAAAGAACATGTTTTTATATCAGAAGATAAAAGAGCATGTAAGCATTTATTTGAAGTGACTTGTGGTTTTCACTCAAAAATATTAGGGGAAGATCAAATTCTAGGTCAAGTAAAAAGTTCTTATTTTAAGTCTTTAAATACAAAAGCTCTTAATTTAGAACTACAACGATTATTTCAATATGCTATAACATGTGGTAAAAAATTTAAAAGTCAATCGAGATTATTTGAAATTCCAGTATCATCAGCATCAATAGTTGTAAATGAATCTATTAATAAAGAATGTAAAAAATTCATGGTATTAGGATATGGTGATGTAGGACGTTTAACTATGAAATATTTACTTGCACATAATATAAATGAAGTCTATTTAGCAGTTAGAAACAAGAAAATAAAGACTGGAATTATTGATGATAGAGTAAAAGTAATAGATTTTGAAGAAAAAAATAAATACATAAATGATATGGACTGCGTAATTTCATGTACATCAGCACCTCATATAGTTATAAAAGAGCAGGATATAAATGAAGTAGGAAACAAAATACTAATTTATGATTTAGCAGTTCCAAGAGATGTTGATGATGAGATTAATTATATAGATAGAGCTGAGGTTTATAACATAGATAATATAAGTCACATAAATGATGGTAATAAAAAAATGCGTTTTGATAAGATGGATTCAAATAAATTTATTTTAGAGAAATACTTAAATGAGTATTATGAATGGAAAAGACTAAGAAGTATCACTCCATTAATAGAAGAGTTAAAAGTAACTTCTAAAGAAATATATGATAAGAGAATGACTACATTTAAAAATAAATGTAAAGACAAAAATGATATTGACTTAGCGAATAAAATGATAAAGAGTACATCTGACTATTACATAAATAGAGCTATAGAGGTAATGAAAGAAGAAACTTTAAAGGGAAGTGAAGAGGAATGCTTAAGAATAATAAAGAGCATATTTATGGAGAAAAAATAGATTATTCCTTTGTTTCACTATTTTCTTATAAAATAAATATTGGTGTGATTGGTGGAGGCAGAGCTGGATTTATAAAGATTAAACATTTTTTAAAAATAGGCTGCTATGTTGAAGTCATTTCAAAAGATTTTTGTGAAGAAGTAATAAGTTTATGTGAAGAATTTAAAGAAAGACTGATTTTAATAAAAAATCAGTTTAATTATGAGTTTTTAGAAAATAAACATTTAGTTCTGATAACAATAGATGATGGAGAAATTAACGATAATATAAAAAAATATTGTGATAAGAATTATAAAATATATATAGACTCTTCAAGTTTTAAGAATGGTATGGGTGTTATACCTGTTCAAAGAAATCTTAAAAATATAACTTTTGCATTAAATACAAATGGTGGAAATCCTAAAGGTTCAGTAATGCTTGCAAATAAAGTACAAGATCTATTAGAAAGTTATGATGATTTTATAGCTTTAACAACTAAGATTAGAAACAAAGCTATAAATCTTTCAAAATATAAAAAAGAGATAATAGATTTTATTTCTTGCGATGATTTTAAGTTTTTTTATGACAATCATAAAGAGGAATTAGTATTAAAACTTTACTTTGAAGAAGAAATATTAAATAAATTAATATAGATTATATTTTAAGTTAAAAATTTCGATAGATAAAGGAGCAGTAAGAATAATGAATGAATTAATAATAGCAACTAGAAAAAGTAAGTTGGCTCAAGTTCAAACTGAAATAATTATGGATAAATTAAAATCAAAATTTAATATAAATGGTAGAAAATTACTTATAGTAACTGAGGGAGATAGAAAGCTAGATGTATCATTAAATAAAATAGGTGGTAAAGGACTTTTTGTCAAGGATATCGAACTTGCTCTTTTAAATAAGGAAGCTCATGCTGCAGTTCATAGCATGAAAGATGTTCCTTTTGAAGTTAGTAGTGAATTTGAGATTACAGCTATAACAGGAAGAGAAGATATTAGAGATGCATTTATTTCAAATGGAGATATCTCATTTAAAGATCTTAAACAAGGTGCTAAAGTTGGAACAAGTAGTATACGAAGAGCAGCACAACTAAAACTGCTAAGAAATGATTTAGAGATAGTACCTATAAGAGGTAATGTTCAAACTAGATTAAAGAAAATGGAAGAACAAAACTTAGATGGAATCGTGCTAGCAGCAGCAGGTCTTAAAAGACTTGGTGATGAAAATTTAATAACAGATTATTTTGACCCAAAGGAATTTTTGCCAGCAGTTTCTCAAGGGGCACTTGGAATTGAGTGCTTAAAAGATGGGGATGCTAATAAATATTTTGAAGCTTTAATAGATGCAGAAGCAACTTTAACTGTGGAAGCTGAAAGAAGTTTTATGAAAGAATTACAAGGTGATTGTCATAGCCTTATAGGAGCTTATTCAGAAATTCAAGGTGATGATTTATACATGATTGGAATATATGATATAGGTGGAAAAATAGTTAAAAAAGATATTTTAGGATGCAAAACTAATAATATTGAATTAGGAAAGAAATTAGCACAAAAAATATTAGAATAATGTTATTTAAGTATGATATTGATGTTTTAATATAATGATAATCATAGAGGAAGTTTGATTTCAAAAATTATAAAAAAACAAACTCTAACTATAGATAGCTTTTATACTAAAACATTGATATTCATTTAAGATGCATATTGAAAATTTACTGAAAGGTGGCTTAGAATTAATAAGAGGTTTATGTAGTAGGCATAACATCTTATTAAAAATAGATTATGAATAAAGTATATGTTATAGGTACAGGACCAGGAGATGAAGAGTTATTAACTATAAAGGCTGTGAACAAATTAAAAGAATGTACAGCAGTTTTATATGATAGATTAGTTTCAAATAATATTTTAAATTATTTAAGCGATTCTTGTGAAATTTATTATTGTGGAAAAGAACCAGGAGCACATTATAAAACACAAGAAGAAATAAATGAAATGCTAGTAAAATTAGCAAAAGAAGGCCATGTAGTGGGAAGAGTTAAAGGCGGAGACCCCTATGTTTTTGGAAGAGGAGGAGAAGAAGTATTAGCTCTTAAGGAAGAAAATATTCCGTTTGAAGTAATACCAGGAGTAACTTCTCCAATAGCAGTATTAAATTATGCAGGAATCCCAATAACTCATAGGGGAATAGCTCAAAGTTTTCATGTTGTAACTGGAATGTCAGCAAAACATATTAAGTCTAATTTCAAAGCATTAGCTATGGAAGAAGGAACTTTAGTATTTATGATGGGATTAAGCAATTTAGAAAACATAGTACATGAACTTGTATTAAATGGAAAAGATATTTCTACACCTTGTGGCGTTGTTATGAGAGGAACTTCGAGTAAACAAAAGAAGGTAGTTGGAACCTTAGAAAACATATGTGAAAAAGTAGAGGAAGCTAAATTACAATCACCATGTATAATTGTTATCGGTGAAGTGGTTAATTTAAATGAAGATTTAGCTTGGTATGAACATAAACCTTTGTTTGGCAAAAATATTTGTGTAACTAGATCTCAAAAGCAAGCAGCTACTTTAAAGCAAAAGTTAAGAGATATGGGTGCTGAAGTTACGGCTTTAAGTGCTATAGAAATAGAAAGTACAGCTAGTAATTTAGATATCTATATGGATGATTTAGAAAATTATGATCATATAGTATTTACTTCTGTGAATTCAGTTGATATATTCTTTGACTATTTAATAGAAAAGAAATATGATATAAGAAAATTACAAGCTAAAGTATCAGCTATAGGTAAAGCAACATGGCAAGCTCTTGAAAGAAGAGGTATAATATGTTTTGTGAAAGCTAGAGAATTTATAGGTGCTGGATTAATAAAAGTGTTAAAACCACATGTTAAAGAAAATGAAAAAGTACTTATTCCATGTTCATCATTAGCAAAGTCAGATATAGCAGATGAATTATCTAATGTAGGTGCTAATGTAGATAGAGTATTTATTTATGATACAGTAAAAGGAAGAGTAAGAAATAAAAGAGCATTTGATGAAGTTGATATAGTATTTTTTACAAGCCCATCAACTGTATATAACATGATAGATATGGTTGGCTTAGATGCTATTAAAGAAAAACAAGTTATAGCAATAGGCACTAGAACTAATAAACCACTTGAAGAGTTAGGAATAAAGGCTTATATTTGTAAGGAGCATTCACAAGATGGATTTTTAAAAGAAATTGAGTCATTTGTAAAAGATATGGAGGCGTAATTATGATAAAAAGAGGTAGAAGATTAAGAGCAACATCAGCTATTAGAGATATGATAAGAGAAACTACACTACATACTAAGGATTTTATATATCCTATATTTGTTGTAGAAGGAGAAAATATAAAGAAAGAAATTTCTTCTTTACCAGATAATTATCATTATTCAATAGATAGATTACATGAAGTAATTGCAGAAGTTGAAAAAGCTAACATTGCAGGAGTGCTTTTATTTGGTATTCCAGAGCATAAAGATGCTTGTGGAAGTGAAGCATATAATGATAACGGAATTGTTCAACAAGCTGTAAGAAAGATTAAGGAGTTAAACAAAGAACTACTTGTTATAACAGATGTTTGCATGTGTGAATACACATCTCATGGACATTGTGGAATAATTCATGAATCTGATGTAGATAATGATGAGACACTTGAATACTTAGGAAAAATTGCAGTATCTCATGCAAAGGCAGGAGCTGATATGGTAGCACCTTCAGATATGATGGACGGCAGAATTGGATTTATGAGAAAAGCATTAGATGACAATGGATTTAAAAACGTAAGTATAATGAGTTATTCTGCAAAATATTGTTCAGCATTTTATGGACCATTTAGAGAGGCAGCAGGATCAGCACCTGAATTTGGAGATAGAAAAACTTATCAAATGGATCCAGCCAATAGATTAGAAGCATTAAGAGAAACAGAAAAAGACATAGAAGAAGGCTGCGATATTATAATGGTTAAGCCAGCATTACCTTATTTAGACGTAATTAGAGAATGCAAAGAAAACTTTAAGATGCCTCTTGCAGCTTATAATGTAAGTGGTGAATATGCAATGGTTAAAGCAGCAGGCAAACAAGGACTTATAGATGAAGAAAGAATAATAATGGAAATTTTAACTTCAATAAAGAGAGCTGGGGCAGATATAATAATAACTTATCATGCATTAGAAGCGGCACAAATTTTAAATAGATAAATTTTAGTTGAGAATTGATAGTGGAAAGTGTAGAGTTAAGGAGAAAATTCCTAGTAGAATTTTAAAATATATTTTTTAGAAAGTCTTTAGGAGTTTTAACTGAAACTCTCAATTATCCACTTTTTATTGAATATATTGAGTAAAATTAAGTTTTATTACAAGTATTTTAATGATATGTACAGGGAGTGAATATAATGAATAGTTTAGAGATATTCGAAGAATCAAAGAAATATATGCCAGGTGGAGTGAATAGTCCTGTTAGATGTTTTAAAGAGATGGGAATGAATCCTCCAGTTATAAAGTCAGGAAAAGACGTAATTATTAAAGATGAAGACGGAAAAGAATATATAGATTTTGTTTTAGCATGGGGGCCACTACTTTTAGGACATTGTGATGAAGATGTAGTAAGTGCTATTAAAGAAACATGTGAAAATGCTTTAGCTTTTGGAGCACCAACTAAGTTAGAATTAGAACTAAGTAAATTTATGTGTGAAAATTTAGATAATGTAGACATGATAAGAATGGTTAATTCAGGTACAGAAGCTACTATGAGTGCTGTAAAGCTTGCAAGAGGATATACAGGAAAGAGTAAGATAGTTAAATTTGCAGGATGTTATCATGGACATTTCGATGGATTTTTAATAGAAGCAGGTTCAGGAGTACTTACAGAAGGAATTCCAGGATCTCTTGGAGTACCAAAGGAAAGTGTAGAAAACACATTAATAGGACTATATAATGATAAAACTCAAATAAAAGAACTTTTTAAAAAGCAAGGAAATGAAATTGCTGCTGTTATCATAGAGCCAGTTGCAGGAAATATGGGTGTTATAAAGGCCAACGAAGATTTTATTAAGGAATTAAGATCTTTATGTGATGAATATAGTGCATTGCTTATATTTGATGAAGTAATGACAGGATTCAGAGTAGCATTTAAGGGAGCACAAACATTATTTGATGTTAAGCCTGATTTAATTACATATGCCAAAATAATGGGTGGCGGTCTTCCATGTGGAGCATATGCTGGTAAGAAAGAAATAATGGAAAAGTTATCTCCATGTGGAGGAGTTTACCAAGCAGGAACAATGTCAGGAAATCCTATTGTAATGGCAGCAGGACTTGCTACATTAACTAAGCTTAAAAATAATATGGAATTATATGATCATGTTGAAAAAATGGGTAAAAAACTTCAAGAAGGTCTTATAGAAATAGCAAAAGAAAATGATGTACCATTAACAATAAATAGAGTTGGTGGAATGTTAACATTATTCTTTACAGAATTAGAAAAAGTAAATACATATGAAGATGTGAAAACTTGTGATAACGAAAGATTTAAAAGATACTTTAAACACATGTTAAATGAAGGCTTTAATATTGCACCATCACAATTTGAAGCTATGTTTTTAAGTGTAAAGCATACAGAAGAACATATTGATAAGTTCTTAGATGCATTTAAGAGGTTTTCTGTAAATGAAAAATAATAAAGCTATTATATTAGTTAGTTTTGGTACATCAAATACCGAAGCTATAAAAAAATGTATAGATCCAATAGAAAATGAGATAAGAGAAGTTTATGGAAGTGAATATTTAGTTTTTAAGTGTTTTACATCTAAAATAATACTAAGAAAATTATCAAATGATTTTGGTATTTATATATTACATTTTGAGGAAGCTTTAAGAAGTGCAAAATTAAAGGATTGTACGGATATTATAATAATGCCTTTAAATGTACTTCATGGAAATGAGTATGAGAAAATAAAAGAATTTATTTCTAAATATAGTCATGAGTTTAATAAAATTATATTAGGAAATCCTATTTTACAATTAGATAATGAATCTAAAGGAATGGTATTTAGTAATATAGTAGACGGTATAAAAAATGAATTACCTAAAGATAAAAATTTATTATTAATAGGTCATGGTACAACAAATAAATCTGATATTGTATATAGCATGTTTCAAAAAGAATTATTAAATATGAATTATGAAAATGTACTTATAGGAACTTTAGAAGGAAAAATTTCTATAAATGAAATTTTAGATAAAATTATAATAAGACAAATAAAAGAAATAACTATAGTACCATTTTTATCAGTATCTGGTAAGCATATTAGTAAAGATATATTTGGAGAAAATAAGGATTCATGGAAGTGTATGATAGAAGCTCAAGGTGTAAAAGTAACATGTTTTAATAAATCTTTAACAGAACTTTTAAGTGTAAAAAGATTATATATAGAAAATATTAAAGAGTTAATAAATAAATTATAATTATTAAATGGTAACAATATAAAAGAACTAAATCTGAATGATTAAATTAATCTATCAGATTTAGTTCTTTTAGGTTTAATAATTATAATGTTTTTTTATGTGGATATATGTTTAATGAATATTGATATGTTATAAATGTGATTTTATCCATTGGCTAATATCATCAATCACATAATCACGTTCAGGTTCGTTAAGAATTTCATGATATAAACCGTCATAAATTTTAATTGTTTTATCAGATGATTTTATTGCATTATAGAATTTTTCTGAATCTTTACATGAAACAAGCTTGTCTTCTTTTCCGTGAAGAATTAATACTGGAAATTCAAATTTATGTAAATCTTTATTTAAAGATTTAAGAGCTTTTTGAATTTCAGTATATAAGCTATCTGAGACTTCTTTTAATATTAAAGAATCTTTAATATAATTATTTACTACATTTTTATCACTACAAATTAGTTTTTCTACATCATTTGCAACATAAGTATCATTAGTATTATTTGTTAAAGCGCTAGACATAACAAGTCCACTAGCTTTATTGGGATAGTTTATTGCAAATTCTGCTATAGCTAATCCCCCTAAATCATGTCCAATTAAAAATATTGGTAGATGTTTATTTTCTTTTTTTGCTATATCTACCATAAAATTTATATCTTGAATTATTTCATCAAAGTTATTACAATGACCTCTTGTACCATGAGATTTTCCATGTCCTCTATGATCAAAAAGATAAGTACTAAAACCATCCATATTTAAATTTTTAATCAAATGTTCATAACGATTACAATGTTCGGTTAAGCCATGAGCTATAATAAGCACTGCTTTAGCATTATCAACTAAGCTTTTTCTTACATAAAGCTTAGTCCCATCAAATGAATTTAGAAATTGTGAAATAATCATAAGTAATTATATCCTCCTAAAAATTATATTTTAAGTATTTTTATGAGATATATTATAATACTTACCATAGAATTTATATAGTGTATATTGTAAAATAATTTATAAATTTTAAAATTTACACTAATAAATAGATTTGTTAATATATAAATAAGTGTATTAGTATATAATGATAAATAAGGAGGAGTAGATATGGATGACAAAATTATAGATTTTAATGAGTTGAAAAATAAAGCTAAGGATAAAGATGTAGATAAATTTGAAAGTTATATTTATTCTATGTATTATGAATTAGCTGCTGGAAATTTAACAATGCAAGATTTTTCTAAAAATATCATGACGTATATGGAAGAAAATAACATTTCACAAGATAAGTTATTAAATATACAGAAGAAATTCTTAGAGAGATATGGAATAGACTCTTCTATGATTGAAGAACAACTAAAAATGGCAGGTATAAATTTAAATAAAATGCCAAATGGTTATGAGTCTATTAGAAAAACCATGGGATTTCAAGAAAAATATAAGAGCGGAATTAAAGTGAAAACAGTATCTGAATACACAATAAGTAATGAAAAAAATAATCTAACAGTATTAATAGAAGAAGATCAAATGAGGTTAATAAGTCTTCAAAAGATAGATTTAAGTGATAATGAATTAAATGAATTTATATGTTCATATAAAAAAGTTATAGAAAATGATAAATTAAAAGTTGTATTATCTGAAAACATTAAATCATATGAATATTAAATGTGAATAAAACCCTCTTTTAAACAAAGAATATATTAAAACCTATTGTTTAGAAGAGGACTTTTTATATGGAAATAAGAAATAAGAAGCACTAGGATAGAGTAGTTTTAACTATGAAAGAAAAGTATGTGGGCATAAGGAACAATTTTAAAAAGATATATCTATTGATAAAGGAGCAATGCTATAATCATGTGTTGATATATGCCACTTTCCCTATTGAATATATCAACACATATCCTAAAATTAAAATCTCCATTATATTAATTAATATAATGGAGATTTTTTTACTATAAACTTTAATACTTCTTTGGTTAGATCGATTATATCTTGTGTAAATATGTTTGACATATCATGTGAAGTACCTTCTAAAGGTACTAATTGAGCAGATGCTTTTTCCTCAACACATTTATTATATAAGTCTAAAGAACTTTCATAAGGAACAAGGGAATCACTCTTACTATGAATTATCAAAGTATCTGGAATGTTAGAATTAATATAGTTAATAGGGTTAAATTCAGAGGCTATAGAGCTTCTATCATTTATAGAATTAAAAATATTTGTTAAGTCCCAATTCAAATCAGATGTATCTAACAAATTAAGATCTGTAGGACCGAAAAAATCAATGACATATTTCACTTTTGAAGGATACTTAGCTAAATCTACATCATCAGTAAAATCATCATTTGAAGTATATGCACTCATCAATGATAAATGAGCACCAGATGACATACCTATAATTCCAATTTGGTTTGGATTCATATTATAGTCTTCGCTATTTTTGTAAATCCATCTTAAAGTATCTTTTATATCACATATTTGTTTTTCGAAATTTTCATGCGAACGCATAAGTTCGTATTCTGTACTTATTATAGTAAATCCATTATTTCTAAATATATCTAGTATTGGAGTGATAAATTGAGGAATGCTCTTATCACCATATACCCAACTTCCACCATGTACATATAGAATTACAGGAGAACTCTTATAGATATTTTTCAAAGGTTTATAAATATCTAATTTTAATTGTACATTATTAGTATTTTTATAGATTATATCTTTATAATCTACATCATTAGTCGGTGAGAATTCAAATTCTTTATTTAACGAAAAATTATCTTTTAAAGAAATTACATCTTTAACAATAGTATAAGTTAATTGAATTTTTTTTCTAAAGATTATTCCTAAGCTAATACTTAAAATTAATATAATTATTAATGAAAATTTTAAAATTTTTTTTATAATACGCATAAAAACACCACAACTTAAAATTAATATAATAACTATTATATCATAAGTATATAATGATTATACTATGTATTAATTTAATAAATATATATGATTTATTTAAGATTTTAGGAGAAATAATATGTTAATAGAAATCATATAAATAATTTATAGATAATAAAAATAGAGAATACAGTCGTCTGCTAGATTTTTTCAAATACATTTTAAAAAAGCAGATGCGTAAAAAAATAAACGTTCTACAGTCGCTTAGTGATTTTTTATAAGGAGAGAATATATGAATAATCCTTTTGATATGCTTATATATTTAGATGAAAACTTAGTTAGAAATTTATCTTCTTTAGTTTTATCAGGTTATATAGATACAAGAATTCAAAAAAGAATTAGAGATGCAAAAGTTTCTGAAGGAGTTCATTTTGATAGTAGGAGTGGTTCTTTTCAACAGGAAACTGAAGGAAAAAACGAAAGAGAAGGATATAGGGATGAAAATAAAGGTAATTTGGTAAATGCAGAACAGCATAATCAAGTATGGAAAGATTTTAATGGTACAGGAAACGTAAGGTTAGAAGAAGAAATACGTAGGACATATACAACATTTGTTCTTAATGGAAATCTTAATGATTTTTTTAATAAAGGGGAAATATTACATTCTAGAAATGCTATTAATATATTAAACGATGAAGTTGAATCAGGAGAATTAGTAGAAATCACAGGACAAATAACTAATCAATCAATTGTGTCTTATGTAGAAACTATAATTGCTTTATTAAGTGCTATAGGGTGTGACAATTTAGATCCATTATTAGATAAAGAAAAATATAAATTTATAAATTTTTCAGTTCTCTTAAAATTATTGAATAACTTAAAAGGAACACTGACTTTAAATAATACTGAGGATTTAATTATGACCACAGGGGATTGTACTACTGTTTTAACTGTTAATAAAAACAATTTTATGAATAACGATTATAATATCTTTGATAAAATAAATTGTGAATGTAAAGTAATTGGCAAGGTAGTAAAAACATGCTGTGGATCAGGATGTATAAATTTTTTAAGAAAAACAGGTACAGAAAAGTTTTATGAAGATCTTTTAAATTATTGTGATTCGCTTTTAGAATGTTTAAAAGATAATGGGATAATAGTACCTGAAAGACCTTGTTGCAAAGTTGAAAATAAGGGAATACAATTAATGCCAATAAGCATTTCTATCTGAGAATAGTTATGCTTATTTGTATTTAAAATAAAAACACTTGTTTTCTGTATAAGGACATGATAATATATATATATTAAGAAAAGGCATATATAATTAGATAAAGAAATTGGGGTGATTGAATGGAATTTATAAGTACTAGAGGAGTGGAATATGGGGTATCCTCTGCAATGGCAATAATAAATGGAATTTCTAAAGATGGAGGACTTTATGTACCTGAAAGTTTTCCTAGTGTATATTCATCATTAAAGAATAAAAAGGAATTTAGTTATGAAGAATTAGCATTTGAAATTATTAATGAATATTTTACTGATATTGATGATGAAGATTTAAAGAACGCAATTAATGAATCATATAATAATAGGTTTGAAGTTAAGGTACATAATAATTTTTTAGAATTATATCATGGTCCAACTTGTGCATTTAAGGATGCAGCATTACTATTTCTTCCACAGATAATGAAAAGAGCAAAAAAGATTTGCAATAAAGAAGAGGATATAGTAATATTAGCAGCGACATCAGGAGATACAGGAAAAGCAGCTTTAGAAGGATTTAAAAATGTTGAGGGATTTAAAGTAGTGGTATATTATCCTAAGAAAGGTGTAAGCACTATACAAGAAAGACAAATGATAACTCAACAAGGCAATAATGTTAAAGTTATCGGAATAAATGGAAATTTTGATGATGCACAAAAATCTGTAAAACAAATATTTGGAGATAATGATTTTAAAGATAACTTATTAAAGAAAGGATTTGCTTTATCATCTGCAAATTCTATAAATATAGGGAGATTAGTTCCACAAATAGTATATTATTTTTATGGGTATTTCAACTTGGTGAAAAAAGGGGTTATAAAACAAGATGAAAAAATTAATGTAGTAGTTCCAACAGGGAACTTTGGAAACATATTAGCATCATACTACGCGAAACAAATGGGACTTCCTATAGATAAGTTTATTTGTGCTTCAAATGAAAATAAAGTTTTAACAGATTTCTTTAAAAGCGGTATTTATGATAAGAGACGTGAACTTGTATTAACGGAATCACCATCAATGGATATTTTAGTATCATCTAATCTTGAGAGATTGTTATTCGAGGCAAGTGGACGAAATTCAGAAGTTATAAATAATCTTATGAATTCATTGAATGAAAATGGCGTATATGAAATAAATGATGACATGAAAAAATTTATGAAAGAGTTTTATGGAGAATATGCTACAACAGAAGAAGTATCTAATGCAATAAAAGAAGTTTATGAAAAAGATAATTACTTAATGGACACTCATACGGCTGTTGGTTATGTTGTTAAAAATAAATATCAAGCAGAAACTAATGATACTAAAGAAGTGTTGATAGCATCAACTGCTAGTCCATTTAAATTTCCAAGAAGTATTTGTAAAGCACTAAATATTTCAAATGATGAAATTGATGATTTTGAGGTATTAAAGAAGTTATCTGAAATTACAAAAAACAATATACCATATAGTTTGGTTAATTTATCGGAATATGAAATTCTTCATGATGAAGTTTGGGATAAGTCTGAGATGAAAAAAGCATTACTTTCTTATCTTGGAATTGAAGGATAAATTATGATTAAAGTTAGAGTACCAGCTACGTCAGCAAATATGGGACCAGGATTTGATTCAATAGGGATGGCAGTAGAATTATATAATGAATTTGCCTTTAGAGAAATAAATGATGGATTAAATTTTAATGGGATACCAGAAGAATTTTGTAATGAAGATAATATAATATATAAAGCTATGAAGTATTGCTTTAATAAGGCAGGTTATGTAATCAATGGGCTTGAAATATCTATATTAAATCAAGATATACCTATATCAAGAGGACTTGGAAGTAGCTCTAGCTGCATAATTGGGGGATTAGTTGGAGCTAATGAAATTTTAGGGGGAAAATTTTCAAAGGATGAACTATTAGAAATGGCTGTTGAAATAGAAGGTCATCCGGATAATGTTGCACCAGCTCTATTTGGGGGAATAGTTGTTGCAATAATTGAAAATAATAAGACTTTATATAATAAAATAGAAATTAAAGATAAAGTTAAATTTATAACTATAATACCTGATTTCAGATTATCTACTGAAGAAGCAAGAAAAGTTCTTCCAAAACAAATTTCAAGACAAGATGGAATTTATAATATTGGGAGAGCAGCACTTATGATTTCTTGCTTTGCTACTGATAGATATGATTTAATAAGAAGTGCTTGTAATGATGCACTTCATCAAAATTATAGAAAAGAGTTGATACCTCACTTTGATGACGTTTATAATAAATGTTATGAGCTTGGAGCATTAGGGTGCTATTTGAGTGGTGCAGGACCAACTATTATGTCTATAATCGATAATGGGGCTAATGGCTTTAGCAATAATATTAAGCAATATTTAGAAGATCATAGTATTAAATGGGGAGTTTTAGAATTACAAGCAGATAACAAGGGGGCATTTGTAATAAAAGGAGATTGTCGATGAAAGGAAATTACTTAGTTATAGACAAAAGAGTTTTACCGGATGTTTATGAAAAAGTTGTTTTTGCTCAAAAGCTATTGAAAGATGGCAAGGTCAAAGAAATTACTGAAGCTACGAAAATAGCAGGGATAAGTAGAAGTGTATATTATAAATATAAAGATTATATATTTGATTTTGCAGAGACTTCTCAAGGCAAAAAAGTGACTTTCAATTTAATAGTTAAAGATCAAACAGGGGTTTTATCTGGAATAATAAATTATATTTCAGAACAAGGTGGTAACATACTAACTATAAATCAAGGTATACCTATAAATGGAATAGCAAATATAAGTGTTACAATTGATATGTCTACATTAATAGGAGATATAAAAACACTTTTAAATGGTTTGTCAGGAATACAACATGTTGAAAAAATAGAATTTGTAGCAATGGAATAAATTTAAAAAGTTATGTGATTAACTAAAAGGGGCTTATAAGGTAAGATTTTAATAAGATTTATTAAAATGTTACTAAATATAAATAATTTAGTATAAATAAATCTAATTTATTAACAAGAAGAAGGCGTAGTAATATACGAACATTATATATTACTACGTCTTTTTCTTAATGTGTAAAAATATAGATTAGAAACCGATAATATAGGGAAATAACTAATAAATATGATATAATTGTAGTTATAAAAATTACATATATTAGGGGGATAACCATGGCAGTAAAGATAGTAACAGACAGTACTAGTTGTATTCCACAAAAATTACTTGAAGAATATGATATTTCAATTGCTTCATTGAATGTTATTTTAAATGGAAAAAGTTATAAAGAAATTGATTTAAATAACAAAGAATTCTATGAAGAGATGGAAAAAAGCAATGAAATTCCAACTTCATCACAACCAAGTATTGATGAACTTTTTAAAATATTTAAGGAAAAAGTAGTTAATGGACATGATGTTGTAGGAATATTTTTATCATCAAAGATGAGTGGAACATATTCAAGTTCTAATTTAGTTCGTGAAATGATTTTAGAAGAATATCCTGATGCAAAGATAGAGCTAATAGATTCAACAACTAATTGTATGCAGATGGGATATCAAGTGTTGGAGGCTGCAAGAAGTGCTAAATTTGGAAATGGTATAAATGAAGTTGTTAAAGCAGCAATACAAGTAAAAGAAAATAGTAGATTTTTATTTGTACCAGATACACTAAAGTATTTAAAAAAAGGTGGAAGAATAGGCAGAGCTTCTGCTTTACTTGGAACAATACTTCAAATAAGACCTATTTTAACAGTAGAGAATGGAGAAACTACAGTATTTGATAAAGTAAGAACAAAGAAAAAAGCAGTTGATACAATAGTAAATGAAGTTATAAAGAATGTTAAAGAAAAAGGTTTAGGCGAAGTTATAGTTCATCATATCAATTGTGAAAGTGAAGGATTAGAACTTGCTAAAAGACTAGAAGAAAAATTAGATATACCTGTTACTATTCAATATATAGGCCCTATAATAGGATTACATGTAGGTCCAGGCAGTATGGGGGTTGCATACTATACTAAATGTTAAATTCTTACATATAACAAAGACAAGTTTAATTAAAATCGATAAATTTAAATTATTAATAATTTAAATTTATCGATTTTTTTATTAGGCTGTGTTTTAAATATGATTAACTTAAAAACATCTGGAGGCGTATCCTTTAGATGTTTATTTTTGGTATAATAAAATAAATATGAATTTATTAGGGGGCAAAATATGGGATATATAGAAACAAAAATAAAAGGGCTTAAATTTAAGAAAACCACAGAAGAAGATATACCGGCTATATTAGAATTTATTAAAAAAATAGCAGTATATGAAAAGATGCTAGATGAAGTTGTTGCTACTGAAGAAACACTTAGAGAATCAATTTTTGAAAATAACAGGGCACATGCTTTGATTATAGAATTTAATAATAAAGTTATAGGGTATATAATATACTTCTTTAATTTTTCAACATTTATAGGAAGAGCGGGATTATATTTAGAGGATATTTATATAGATCCTGAATATAGAGGAAACGGCATTGGAAAAGAAGCATTTGAAACTCTAGTACATATAGCTAAGGAAGAAAAATGTGAGAGAATGGAGTGGGTTTGTTTAGATTGGAATGAACCATCTCTTAACTTTTATGAAAGCATAGGTGCTAAGCAAATGAATCAGTGGATAATTCATAGATTAGATAAAGAGACAATAGAAAAGATTGATAAACATGGACTTTAAAAAATACAAATATTATTTTATTAAATAGCAATTATTTATATGAAAATTTATTTGTAACATGATATGTATTAAAGAACTATTCTGAATTTATTTCAAAATAGTTCTTTTTTGTTAGGCTATGTTTTAAAACAGTGTTGATATTGTAGTATAAAGCTCATGGACAGAGGAATTTACTTTAAGAACACTAAAATAAAGCTTAGTCCAATTAATGCATGCTCCCAATCAAAGATTGCTGACAAGCAATTAATTGTACAAATCTTCATTAAGAGTTCTAAAAAGCAAATTCCAATGCCAGTTCGCCCTTATACTAAAATATCAACATTCACTTAAAACATAGCCTTTTGTTAAAATGAAAAATTACTCTAATTATGTTATGTTTTTAATAAAATTTTGCTAAAAAGTACTTAGTTAGACATGAGTTTAATTAAAAAATAATGTTTATTAATATATTAATTATAAAACAATAAAAATATCGAATTAACAAATTATAGTCAATATGATAAAATAAATGTTAATAAAATCTATGGTTAATATTGACATTAACAAAAATATACAGTATTATTAATTACAATATCGATTTAACGCGTTAAAGTAAAAGCAATAAGTGGGGTGGAGTAATGAATAAAAGAAATATGCTTCCAGAAGGGACAAGAGATCTTGTCTTAAATGAATGTGAAATAAAAAGACACCTAGAAAAAAACATGGATGATTTATTTAGTAATTGGGGATACAGAGAAGTAATAACACCAACATTAGAATTTTATGAAACATTTAATTATTATCCAGAAAGCTTAAAAGAAGAAGAGATGTATAAGTTTTTTGATAATAAGGGAAGAATACTTGTTTTAAGACCAGATATGACAATACCAATAGCAAGATTAGTTTCTACTAAATTAAAAGGTGAAGCTTTACCTATAAGAATTAGATATATATCAAATGTTTTTAGAGTTCATGAGAGTTTAGGTGGTAGAAGAAATGAATATACTGATTGTGGTATTGAGTTAGTGGGGATTAATGGTATTGATAAGGATTTAGAAATATTGGTGTTAGCATTAGAGTCATTAAAAAAATTAGGGCTAAAGAATTTTAAATTAGAAATAGGTAATATAGAATTTTTTAATTCTGCATTTAACGATTTAAATATCAGTAAGGAGAATAAAGAAAAGATAGCTAAATTGATAGAAGGAAAAAATTTAAAAAATTTAGAAGACTTTCTAAAAAGACTAGATATAAAAGAAGAGTATAGAAAATTTTTCAATAAATTACCTTGGATGTTTGGTGATAGAAAAGTGCTTGAAGAAGGAAAAAAATTAGCCTTTAATAATGCACTTTTAAAAAGTATAAGTTATTTAGAAGAGTTATATATTCAATTAGAAGAACTAGGATATAAAGAAAATATAACCTTTGATTTAGGGATGGTACCTAAACTTAATTATTATACAGGAATAATTTTTAGGGGGTATGGGGAAGACATTGGAGATAGTATATTAGCGGGTGGTAGATATAATAAATTAATAAAATCTTATGGCACTGATCTGCCAGCAATAGGGTTTTCAATTGATGTTGATTTAGTAGTGATAAAAAATATAGATAATAATGAGATAATAGAGAAAAATAGAGACATTTATAAATTTTTTTATGGTAACAAAGATGTAGTACAAGCTATAAAGAAAAGTGAGGAACTGCGAAAACAGGGAAAAGTAGTGGAATTATTTCATGATGAAGAGCTAAGTGAATTTAAAATAGTTAAATATGGGGGAAGATAAATATGGCAATAAGTATTGCACTTACGAAGGGGAGATTAGAAGAAGAAAGTATAAAAATATTAGAAAAAGCCAATTTTGATCCAGGTGAATTAAAAAATAAAGGAAGAAAATTAGTTTTTAATGATAGGAATGGAGATATTAAGTATTTCTTAGTTAAGGGAGCAGATTCAATAACATATGTAGAACATGGTGTTGCTGATGTTGGAGTTGTTGGAAAAGACACTATCTTGGAAAGTGGAGATAATTGTTATGAAGTATTAGATTTAGGGATTGGAAAATGCAAATTTATAGTAGCGTCATTGCCTGAAAATGATGTTTTTAAAAAGACTGGACATATAAAAATAGGAAGTAAATATCCAAATGTTGCAAAAGAGTATTTTAAAAAGAAACAAATGGATGTAGAAGTGATAAAAATAGAGGGGTCAGTAGAGCTTGCACCAATACTAGGGCTATGTGATGGGATTGTAGATATTATGGAGACTGGAACTACTTTAAAAGAAAATGGACTTATTGTTTTGGATAATATATTTGATATAAGTGCAAGGCTTATAGTAAACAAAGCTAGTTTTAAAATGAAACAAAATGAAATAAGGGAATTTCTTCATAGAGTAAGAGATGTAATCTGATAAGTTATATATGCTAAAAGACAATATAATAATTAACAATAGTAAATTGGGGGCGATTCAATTGTTAAATTTAATGGAAGTTAATGAAGCAAATAAGGGTGAATTAATTAAAGAATTAAATCAAAGAGAAGGTGCAATACAAAATGATGTTATGTTTAATGTAAGCACTATACTATCAGAAGTTAAGAGACTTGGAGACAAGGCGTTATTTAAATTTACTAATGAATTTGATAAAGTTAAACTAAAAAAATTAGAGGTTAAAAGTGAAGAAATAGAAAAATGTTTTGATTGTGTTGAGAAAGAATTTATTCAAGCACTACAAGAGGCCAAAGTAAATATTGAAGATTATCATAAAAAGCAAAAAACAAATGGATTTATTATGGCTAAAGATAAAGGGGTTTATTTAGGGCAAAGAGTTATTCCATTAGAGAGAGTTGGCGTATATGTTCCTGGTGGAACAGCAGCGTATCCTTCTTCGGTATTGATGAATGTTATACCTGCAAAAGTAGCTGGAGTTGATGAGATTGTAATGGTAACTCCACCTGATAAGGATGGGGAGATAAATCCATATATAGGAGTTGCAGCAAGTATAGCAAAGGTAGATAAAATATATAAAGTTGGTGGTGCACAAGCTATTGGTGCGCTAGCTTATGGTACAGAAAGTATAAAAAAAGTAGATAAGATAGTTGGTCCAGGAAATATATTTGTTGCACTTGCTAAAAAATTAGTATTTGGAACTGTGGATATAGATATGATTGCAGGGCCTAGTGAAATTTTGATTATAGCAGATGAAAACTCAAATCCAAGTTTTATAGCTGCTGACTTAATGTCTCAAGCAGAACATGATAAATTAGCTTCATCTATATTAGTTACAACTTCAAAAAGACTATATGATGAAGTAGAAAAACAATTAGAATTACAAATTAAAAATCTTACAAGAAAAGATATAATAAGAGATTCTCTTAAGAAGTTTGGTAAAGCTCTAATATGTAAAGATATAGATGAATGCATAGATATATCAAATCTTGTGGCTCCAGAGCATTTAGAACTCATGGT
Source organism: Clostridium sp. ZBS15 (assembly GCF_023845705.1). Lineage (NCBI taxonomy): Bacteria > Bacillati > Bacillota > Clostridia > Eubacteriales > Clostridiaceae > Clostridium > Clostridium sp. ZBS15. The sequence goes on along the minus strand of NZ_JAMQHY010000037.1, from coordinate 64,073 downwards.
TGATAATCCAATGGAGTATTTAGGGAAGGTAAGAAATGCTGGTTCCGTATTTTTAGGAAGATATTCACCAGAGCCAATAGGAGATTATTTTGGAGGAACCAATCATGTACTACCAACTAGTGGAACAGCTAGATTCTTTTCACCATTATCTGTAGATAGTTTTATTAAAAAATCATCTTTCTTATATTATTCTCAAAAAGCTATTTTAGAAAATGGAGAAAAAATAATAACATTAGCTAATAAAGAAGGATTAACTGCTCATGCAAATTCAGTGAAAGTGAGGCTTGTATAAATGAATCAATATATAGATATAGATCAAGAATACCAAATAAGATTAAATAGCAATGAAAGTTATATAGACATGGATAATAATATAATGATAGAAATGAAAAGTAATTTATCTACTATAGAGCTTCACAGATATCCTGAAAATAATATGCTTGAAATAAAAAATCTATATGCTGAGTATGCTGGAACACAAAGTGAAAATATTATAGTTGGAAATGGCTCTGATGAAGTGATTCAATTAGTTATAAGCTGTTATATAGGTTATGGTAAGAAAGTACTCACATTAGATCCTGATTTTACAATGTATGATTTCTATACTGACTTATTTGGAGGAAAAATAGTTAAGTATAAACTAGGTGAAAATATAGTATTTAATTTAGATGAATTTATTAAATTGGAGGAAAGGGAGAATGTAGATTTGATTATATTTTCAAATCCCAATAATCCAACAGGTCTATCATTAAGCAATAATGATATTATCAAATTATTAAAAAGATTTCCCAATATTCCAATACTGGTAGATGAAGCTTATTATGAATTTAATGGAGAAAGTATGATTTCATATATAAATGAATATAAAAATTTAATTGTTACAAGAACACTTTCAAAAGCATGGGGTTTAGCTGCTTTAAGGGTAGGATTTTTAATATCTAATAAAAATATATTAGAAAAATTAAGTGAAAAAAAGATACCATATACAGTTAATTCGTACTCTCAAGCTATGGTATTAACTGCATTAAAATATCCAGATAGAGTTATAGAAAATTCTAAAGTAATTATTGCTCATAGAGAAAAATTATTACTTCAACTTAAATCTATAGAGAAGGATGCTTCAATGGAGATAAAGTTTTATCCGTCTAAAGGTAACTTTATATTTGGAAGAACATCACATAAGTATGCCTTATTAAATGGATTAAATGAGAAAGGGATATTGATTAGAAATTTTTCTGATGATACGTTTAGAATAACAGTAGGTTCACAGTTAGAAAATAGAAAACTAGTAAATGTATTAAGAGAAATTTTTATATATCAAGTTGTAGAAGAATATGCAAAATAGAATAGCTAAAATAGAAAGAAATACTAGTGAAACTAAGGTGAAAATAGATATTAATTTAGATGGAAATGGATTAAATAAAATTCATACTGGAATTGGTTTTTTAGATCATATGTTAGAATTATTTTCATTTCATAGTAATATGGATGTTTATTTATCTTGTGATGGGGATTTAAATGTGTGTGATCATCATAGTGTTGAAGATATTGGAATAATTTTGGGTAAAGCATTTAAAGAAGCCATAGGAGACAAGAAAGGAATAAATAGATATGGAACTTTTTTTCTGCCTATGGATGAGGTGTTGTCGTTAGTATCTTTAGATATAAGTGGTAGAGGTTTTTTAGTATTTGATTGTGAATTTACTAGAGAAAAAGTAGGGGGATTATCTACTGAAATGGTTGAGGAATTTTTTAGAGCTTTTGCATTAAATTCAGAAATAACATTACATTGTAAAATTTTATATGGAAAAAATGATCATCATAAAATAGAGGCTTTATTTAAAGGACTTGGAAGAGCTTTAAGAGAGGCAAAAGAAAGAAATGAATTAAATAAAGTACCATCTACAAAGGGAATATTGTAATTTAAGGGGGCTAAAAATTACATGATAGTTATAATCGATTATGGAATGGGAAATTTGAAAAGTATAAGTAATGCATTAAATAACCTTGAAATAGAAAATAAAATATCAAGTAATAAGAATGAAATTGAAAATTCTAAAGGAATTATATTACCAGGAGTTGGAGCATTTAAAGATGCAATGTGCAATATAAAAGAAAAGTCTTTAGATACTATAATAAAAAAAGAAGCTGAAAATGGAAAACCGATTCTTGGAATATGCCTTGGAATGCAACTTCTTTTTAAAAAAGGATTTGAGGGGTATGAAGAAGAGGGATTAGGACTTTTAAAAGGTAATATTGTTAAATTGAAAGAAGATAAAAATAATAATGTAAAGATACCTCATATAGGTTGGAATAATCTTATTTATAATAAAAAAGATACAATTTGTAGATGTATTGAAGAAGGTAATTTTGTATATTATGTTCATTCATATTGTGCACAAGGATATGATGAAGAGGATTTAATTGCTTATTCTGAATATGGAATTAATAAAATTCCTGGAATTGTTAGACATAAAAATATTATAGGTGCACAGTTTCATCCGGAAAAGAGTGGAGATGTAGGACTTAGGTTATTAAAAAACTTTGGGGAGTTGATTAAGTGATAATATTACCTGCAATAGATATAATAGATGGTCAAGCAGTGAGACTTTATCAAGGTGACTATAATAAAAAAGAAGTAGTTGCAAATGATATCTTTAATATAGCAAAAGAATTTGAATGTTTAGGTGCAGATTATCTTCATTTAGTTGATTTAGATGGTGCTAAATCTGGATATTGCGTTAATGAGAAGATAATATTAAAACTAGCCAAAACATTGACTATTCCTATAGAAGTTGGTGGAGGAATTAGAAACTTTAAAACTATAGAAAAACTAATAGAAAATGGTGTTTCTAGAGTTATTCTTGGAACCATAGCTATAGAAGATGAAGAACTTTTAAAAAAAGCTATTGAGTGTTATAAAGAAAAAATTTCAGTTGGTATAGATTGCAAAAATGGATATGTTTATGGAAGAGGATGGCTTGTAGAAAGCAAACTTAATTATTTAGATTTTGCAAAAAATATGGAGACCCTAGGTGTAAAAAATATAATAGTTACAGACATAAGTAAAGATGGAACATTAGAGGGTCCTAATGTTGATATGCTTATTGAATTGAAAAAACTTGTAAATATAGATATAACAGCATCTGGTGGAATAAAAGATATTGAAAATATTAAAGAATTAAAAAAAATTGATGTTTATGGGGCAATAACAGGAAAAGCCATATATTCGGGTAGCTTATCATTAAAGGAAGCAATAGATATAACAAGATAATTATAATTTAATTATTTATTAAAAAGGGGGTGAGTACATGCATACTAAGCGGATAATTCCTTGTTTAGATGTAAGGGATGGAAGAGTAGTAAAAGGTATAAATTTTAAAGGATTAATTGATGTAGGAAATCCAGTAGAGCTTGCAAAACATTATAATGATCAGGGAGCAGATGAATTAGTATTCCTAGACATAACAGCTACTCATGAAAAACGTGGAATAATGCTTAAAGTAGTAGAAGAGGTAGCTGAGCAAATTTTTATTCCATTTACTGTTGGAGGCGGATTAAGCTCATTAGAAGATATAAAAGCTATATTAAGAGCTGGAGCAGACAAAGTCAGTTTAAATTCAGCAGCTGTTAAGAATAAAAATTTAATAAAAGAAAGTGCATTTTATTTTGGAAATCAATGCATTGTACTAGCTATAGATGGTAAAAAAAGAATGGATAATTCAGGCTGGAATGTGGTTGTTAATGGAGGAAGAATAGATACAGGTATTGATTTATTATCATGGGTTGAAGAAGTAACAAAACTTGGTGCAGGAGAAATTTTATTAACATCAATGGATGCTGATGGTACTAAAAATGGTTTTGATTTAGAATTAACAAAAGCAGTAAGCAATATAACCAGTGTACCTGTTATAGCTTCAGGCGGATGTGGATGTTTAGAAGATTTTTATGAGGTGTTTAAAAATAATATTTCTGATGCAGCATTAGCAGCATCGCTGTTTCATTATGGTGAATTAACAGTTAAAGATGTGAAGAAATATTTGATTAATAAAAAAATACCTATTAGAGTATAAAGAATTTAAATTTAAAACAAAGCTAATTTTTAATATATTAGAGAGGTTTATATGAATATTGAGGAGCGCATAAATATTGTTGATTTTGATAAAGGGAATGGTCTGATTCCGGCTGTAATTCAAGATTATAAAAGTAAAGAAGTATTAATGTTAGGATATATGTCAAAAGAAAGTTTGAAGAAAACTTTAGAAGGGGATACTACTTGGTTTTATAGTAGAAGTAGAAAGAAACTTTGGAATAAAGGGGCTACATCAGGGAATTTTCAATATATAAAGGAAATAAAAATAGATTGTGATAATGACACTATTTTAATTACTGTAAATCAAAAAGGAGCAGCATGTCATACTGGAAACAAAAGTTGTTTTTATAGAGATTTTTAATATAGAATTGGAGTGGTTTTTATGGAAAATGAGATAAAAAATTTATATAGTACAATTTTAGAAAGAAAAATTAGTGGAGAAAATAGATCGTATACTAATTATCTCTTTACGCAAGGAATAAATAAAATTTTAAAAAAGGTTGGAGAAGAGTGCACAGAGGTTATAATAAGCAGTAAGGAAAGCAATAAAGAGGAACAAGTAAATGAAATATGTGATTTAACTTATCATATACTTGTATTAATGGCTGAGCTTAATATACCTTTAGAAAATATAAAAAATGAATTAAAAAAAAGAAGTGAAAAGATTAATAATTTTAAAGGTGAAAGAAAAGCAATAAAAGAATACTAAAAGTTAATATAATCTTTATTTAGGATTTGCTTTAATAAGATGTTAATATGTGAATGAGTAAAGTTAATTGCCACTTCACTTATTCACATATTAACATCTATAAAAACAGATATTTTATTTAAGTTTACATTAAACAAACTATATTGGAGTTTTTTAGTCTAATTATTTTAAAAAAATTCAGGTTTTCTATTTTTGAAATAAATAGGTTTTAGACCTAGTATTTCTGTTAGTGAAAGTGCATTTTTGAAATTAGTGGCTATGTCATTAACATTATGAGCATCTGAACCAAGGGTTATATATTTACCACCAAGTTCTTTATATCTATTGTAAATATCTATCATATTATGAAATGTTTCATTAGTATCAAGTCTTCGAGTATTTATCTCTAGTACTTTTCCTTTAGAAATTAATGTTTTAAATATTTCATCAAGTATTTCACCATGATCGCATAAAGCAATTTCATTGTTTTCAAACTTAGTATATCTGCAAGGATAGTCAAAATGTGCTAATGAATCAAAACAATCATATTTATTTATTACGTTTAGCATGAATTCAAGATAGTTATGAAAGAATTCTTTTTTAGTAAGATCATCTCTTTTACAATAGTCAACGTAAATATCTTCATCATAAACAGCATGTACTGATCCTAGTACAAAATCATAATTAAAATTTTTTGCTTTTTCGTTTATTGTATTAAATGAAGGAAGAGTTAAGCCTAATTCTATGCCTAAAAGTAAATTATTATTTTTATATTCTGAATAATTATTAAAGTAATTAGGAATATCTAATTTGAACAGATCTTTATCAGGATAATCTTGATCTAAATGTTCAGTTAGTATAAGTCCTATATTTAATTCATTTGCTTTTGATATAGCATCAGATATTTTCATATCACTGTCAGATGAAAATATTGTATGAATATGGCTATCAAATATCAATTTAATCACTCCAATTTTTATATATTAATGTAGAAATATATGATATATATATTATAATAAGTTTATTCTAAAAAAGTCTGCATAATTAAAATGCAGACTAAATATTATGTCCATCTAAAAAATAACTAAATGAACAACATGGGATTTTGAAGAAGGTTTTATATTACAATATGATAAATAAAGTAATATTATGTAATTGAGTATAAAGTAATTATACATTATTTAGGGTTACTAAAACAATATTTTTCATAAAATTCATTTTAATAACAAATCATAAGGAGATGTGAATAAACAAAAAATATAGTAGGAGAATTAAAAATTATGATAGAAATAAAAAAAGAAGAATTATTAAAGGGTACTCCAGATTATGAGGAGTATTCAGAAAATGTATGCAATTTATCAATGGAAGAACTTAAAGAATTAGGTCTTTTAAAATGTGGTGGATGTTGTACTAAGAATAACCAATCTGTTGATTGTAATAAATGTACTGGGTGTAAAAGTAAAAAGTGCAGTAAGCATAAATTATAAAGAAAATATTAAATATAAATTAAGATATAGATTTAAAAGAAATAATAATATATAATTAATTTGGTTGGTTATAATATATGTATTTTGGAGGGAAAGTTTTGGCTAAACCAAGTATTTTTAGTAGAGAATATGAAAAACGCATGAAAAGAAGAAAAAGAAATTTTTTAATAATATTTATAATAATTAGTTTAGTGGTTATTATATCAATGATTAAAGTGTTAGGTAACACTACAGATTATTCAAATGTAAAACAAAAGATACAGGCATGGATAGATAGTGATTCAATTCAAAAGAATGATGAGATTTTATCGGAGCAAGGGATTGACCGAGTAGAAAAAGAACCAGAACTTCCTAAATCTGAAGAAGAATCTTTTGAAATAACTTTAAAAAATGGGCAAAAAGTTAAAGCTATATATATTAAAGAAAATGAAGATATAAAATTTACAAATATAGAGTCTAGTGATGAGACATTGGTATATGATATCAGTCAATCTGGAAAAAAAATATTGATATTGGAAAATGATCAAACAATTACTTTATATAATGTAGATGGGACTTCTCAGATTATATCAAAAGAAGAATATAAATCATCAAAGGGTGATGTATTTACAAGAGAATCAACTATTATGAGTAATCCACAATATTTATGGAATTATAATCCCAAGTTTGTTAATGATGATAATATAGTTTTTGTTAGTAATAGACCTTATTTTGGAACAGCAGCAACAAAACAATATTTATGGATAACAAATATAAGTAATAATAGTGATGTAATAAAGTGGGATTTAGCGGGAGCAAAAATAGAAATTCTTGAACGTGAAGAAAAAGGAATAAAAATTACTGTAGATGGTAATATTTATTACATAGATGTAAATTGCAATATTGCTAAACAGTAATATTTATATAAATAATTTGATAAGAAACAGGGATTTATGGTATAATAACCTAGTTAAATTAGATGTATACTATTTTAGGAGGAATTAATAAGATGGAAGCTAAAGTTGAAAAGATAGAAACAAATGTGGTTAAATTAGAAATAAAAGTTGAAGCAGAAAAATTTGATGCCGCATTAACTAAAGCATATAATAAAAACAAAGGTAGATACAATGTGCCAGGATTCAGAAAAGGAAAAGTTCCAATGGCAATACTAAAGAAAATGTATGGCATTGAAATTTTTTATGATGATGCTGTTAATATAGCTATAGATGAAAGTTATAATGAAGCATTAAAGGCTGAAGATATCAGACCAGTTGATTATCCAAAGGTTGATATTGTTGAAATTGGAGAAGGTAAAGAACTTGTTTATACAGCAACAGTTACTACATATCCTGAAGTAGAAGTAGGAGAATATAAAGGTTTAGATATTAAAAAACCTTCATATGAAGTATCTGAAGAAGAAGTTGAAAAACAAGTAAAAGAAATGCAATCTAAAAATGCAAGAATTGAAACTAAAGAAGAAGGAACAGTAGCTGATGGAAACATAGCTATAATCGACTTCAAAGGATTCGTAGATGGTGAAGCATTTGAAGGTGGAGAAGGTACTGATTACCCATTAGAAATAGGATCAGGTACATTTATTGATAACTTTGAACAACAATTAATAGGTTTATCTATAGGAGATAAGAAAGAAGTTAATGTTACTTTCCCTGAAAACTATGGTAAAGAAGAATTAAATGCTAAGCCAGCAATGTTTGAAGTAACAGTAAAAGGAATCAAAGTTAAAGAATTACCAGAATTAGATGATGAATTTGCTAAGGAAGTATCTGAATTTGATACATTCGTAGAATTAAAAGAAAATATAAAGAAAAGATTAGAAGAATCTAATGATGCAAGAGCTGAAAGAGAATTTGAAGAAGCTGTTATAACTTCAATAATTGAAACTTCAAAAATAGATCTTCCAGAAGTAATGTTAACAAAAGAAATAGATTCTATGATGAAGGATCTTGAATCAAGATTACAATATCAAGGATTAAGCTTAGATCAATACATGGAATTCACTGGAAATACAATTGAAAAAATGAGAGAATTCATGAAAGAAAATGCTGAAAGAAAAGTTAAAGCTGACATAATTCTTGAAGCAATAGCTAAAGCTGAAGATGTAAAAGCAACTGATGAACAATTAAATGAAAAAGCATTAGAGTTAGGTAGAATGTATGGACCTAAGGATCCTAAAAAGATGGCTAACATTTTATTAAAAGCTCAAAAAGGTATGATTGAAAAAGATATAATTATAGAAAATACTCTTAAATTAATAAAAGAATCTTGTAAATAATAGATATTATACAATTTTATAGTTTGAAAAATAATTGCCAGAAGTATTTCTGGCAATTATTTCAAATTTAAGATTAACATTTTGGGTATTTTTTTATATAATTTATATAAGAATCAATTTCAAATGTTGTTATATGAAAAAGGAGGGAATTATATGAGTTTAGTTCCAATGGTTGTAGAACAAACAAGTAGAGGAGAACGTTCTTACGATATATTTTCTAGATTGTTAAAAGAAAGAATAATTATGTTAAGTGGTGAAGTAAATGATGATTCTTCTAATTTAATAGTTTCACAATTATTATTTTTAGAAAGTGAAGACCCAGATAAGGATATATCTATATATATAAATAGTCCTGGAGGTTCAATAACTGCTGGTATGGCTATATACGATACTATGCAATATATAAAGCCAGATGTTTCTACTATATGTGTAGGTATGGCTGCTTCTATGGGAGCATTTTTATTATCAAGTGGTGCTAAAGGCAAAAGATTTGCTTTACCAAATGCAGAAATAATGATTCATCAACCACTTGGTGGATTTCAAGGTCAAGCAACAGATATTCAAATACATGCTAATAGAATATTAAAAATTAAAGAATCTTTAAATAAGATTTTAAGTGAAAATACAAATCAACCTTTAGAAGTAATTGAAGCAGATGTTGAAAGAGATAACTTTATGACAGCAGATGAAGCTAAGACATATGGTTTAATAGATAAAGTAATAACTAAGAACGAAACTGGAAAAGATAAATAAGAGTGTAATTTATTTAATTGTACTAAGTGAGGTGAATATATGGCTAAATATGATGAAAAGAAACAGTTGAAGTGTTCATTTTGTGGTAAAACTCAAGACCAAGTAAAAAGATTAATAGCAGGTCCAGGAGTATACATTTGTGATGAATGTATAGATTTATGTTCAGAAATCATAGCAGATGAATTTGAAGAAACTGTGGAATTTGATACCAAAAGTGTACCTAAACCTAATGAAATAAAACAATATTTAGATTCTTATGTAATTGGTCAAGAAAGAGCTAAAAAGTCATTATCAGTAGCTGTTTACAATCATTACAAAAGAATTAATACTAATAAGCAAGATTCAGATGTAGAATTGTCAAAGAGTAACATTCTATTGTTAGGACCAACAGGTTCTGGTAAAACGTTACTTGCTCAAACACTTGCTAAAGTTTTAAATGTTCCATTTGCAATAGCTGATGCTACAACATTAACAGAAGCTGGATATGTTGGAGAAGATGTTGAAAATATTCTTCTTAAATTAATACAAAATGCTGATTATGATGTTGAAAGAGCAGAAAGAGGAATTATCTATATAGATGAAATAGATAAAATTGCAAGAAAATCTGAAAATCCTTCAATAACTAGAGATGTATCTGGCGAAGGTGTTCAACAAGCATTGCTAAAGATATTAGAAGGAACAGTTGCTTCAGTACCACCTCAAGGTGGAAGAAAGCATCCACATCAAGAATTTATTCAAATAAATACATCTAACATATTATTTATTTGTGGTGGTGCTTTTGATGGCGTTGATAAAATAATAGAAAATAGAACAAGAAAAAGTTCTATGGGATTTGGTGCTGAAATTCAAGGTAAACATGAAAAGGACATTGGTAAACTTCTAAAAGAAATAATGCCAGGAGATTTACTTAAGTTTGGATTAATCCCTGAATTTGTTGGAAGACTTCCAATATTAGTCACTTTAGAATCATTAGATAAAGATGCTTTAATAAACATCTTAACTAAACCGAAAAATGCTCTTGTAAAACAATACAAGAAGCTATTTGAATTAGATGATGTTGAACTTGAGTTTAACAATGAAGCACTAACATCTATTGCAGAAGAAGCTATAGATAGAAAGACTGGTGCAAGAGGGTTAAGAGCCATCATTGAAGAAATGATGACGGAGATAATGTATGAAATACCTTCGGATGAACAAATAACGAAAGTTACTATAACTGAAGAATGTATTAAGGACAAAGAAAATCCTCAAGTAGAAAGATTACCGGAAGGTAAAACAAGGGGAACTTTAGCATCAAATAGAGTTAAAAAAGATATTGAATCAGCTTAATCTTAATACTGATATCTATTTAGATATCAGTATTTTTGTTCTTATATAGATATTTGAAAATCAATTAGTATTGACGTAATAAAAAAATGAATTTATCATACAAGTATATTGCAGAATTTAATTATAAAAACGAAATATTAACAGCAAAAGCTAGAAAAACTTTTGATAATAATTTATAATAATAATATTTAAGATTAGTTGTAACAAGTTTATAATTTAGACTAATCCTAAATTATGTATATTTATTGAAATATACACTTAATATGTGTATACTAAATGAAGTAATTAAGATGGAGGGGCGTTTGAATGACACAAAATTTATATACACTTCCGCTGATACCTTTAAGAGGATTAACTATTTTTCCAAATATAGTAGCACATTTTGATGTTGGAAGAAAAAGATCAGTAGCAGCAGTTGAAGAAGCTATGTTAAATAATGAAGAAATTTTTCTCGTTACTCAAAAAGATCCTGAAATAGAGGATCCAGAGAGAGCAGATATATATGATATAGGAACACTTTGTAAAATAAAGCAAATTCTTAAAATGTCTGACAATACAATTAGAGTACTAGTTGAAGGTGTAAAAAGAGGAAAAATAGTTGAATATGTGGCAAATGATAATGAATATATTGAAGGTTCTATAGAAATTATAGAACAGGAAATAGAGGTTAATGAAGAATTAGAAGCTTATATAAAACTTTTAGACGAAGAGTTTATTGATCTGCTGAAGCTATCGGATGATAACTATGCAGATATTATAAGATCAACAGAACCTTTAGAGGATCCTAGTGGGTTTGTTGACATAATAGCATCTTACTCTGTTACTGAAGATGACGTAAAGCAAGAAGTATTAGAAACAATAGATATTAAGAAAAGAATAGAGCTAGTATTAACTAGAGTTAAAATAGAAACAGATATATTAAAAATTCAAAATAAGCTTTCAAAAAAAGTTAAAAAACATATTGATGAAGAACAAAAGCAATTTTACCTTAGAGAGCAATTAAAAGCAATTCAAGAAGAATTAGGAATGGAAGATGAAGAAAAGAAAGAAATAGATAAGTACGAAACTTTACTTAATAAAACAAAACTTCCCAAGCAAGTTAAAGACAAGGCTCAGTATGAATTAAGTAGACTTAAAAGTACTTCTTCATCTTCTTCAGAAGGAAATTTGATAAAGTCATATTTAGATTGGGTATTTAACATACCTTGGAACAAGCAAACTAAGGAAAATATAGACATAATAAAAGCTAGAGAAGTATTAAACAATGAACATTATGGATTAGAAGATGTTAAAGATAGAATTATAGAATATCTAGCAGTAAAACAAATAAGTAAAAATTCTAAAGGACCTATTTTATGTTTAGTTGGTCCTCCTGGAGTAGGAAAAACTTCAATAGCTAAATCAATAGCACATTCTACTAATAGAAAATATTCAAGAATATCTCTTGGCGGAATGAAAGATGAAGCTGAAATTAGAGGTCATAGAAAAACCTATGTTGGAGCTATACCAGGAAGAATAGCTTATGCATTAAAAGAAGCTAAAACTATGAATCCTTTAATATTATTTGATGAAATTGATAAAATTAGTTCAAGTTATAAGGGAGAACCCTCTGATGCGCTTTTAGAAGTATTAGATAGTGAACAAAATAAGACTTTTAGAGATAATTATTTAGAACTTGATATGGATTTATCAAAAGTAATGTTTATAGCGACAGCTAATTCTTTAGAAACTATACCAAGAGCTTTATTAGACAGAATGGAAATAATAGAGGTATCTGGATACACTTATGAGGAAAAATTCAATATAGCTAAAAATCACTTAATACTAAAAGTGCTTGAGGAAATGGGAATTAATTCTGATAAGGTAGAACTTAAAGATGAGGCAATTAATGAAATAATAGAAGGATATACTAGAGAATCAGGAGTTCGTGGACTTACAAGAAATTTAAATTCTATTATAAGAAAAGCTTTAGCAGAAATGTTAAGTGAAGATCTATCAAAGATTACAATTGATAAAATCAAGGTACAAAAGCTTTTAGGTAAAAGAAAGTATGAATTTGATAAGATAGATAAAGAAGATAAAATCGGTGTAGTTACAGGTATGGCATGGACAGCATATGGTGGAGATACATTACCGGTAGAAGTAATGGCTATGAAGGGAAGCGGAAAGCTAGAACTTACAGGAAAATTAGGTGATGTAATGAAAGAATCTGCAAAAGCTGCTTATAGTTATGTTAGAGCGAACGCAGATAAATTTCAAATAGAAGAAAACTTCTATAAAAATAAAGATATTCATATACATGCACCAGAAGGTGCAGTTCCTAAAGATGGACCGTCTGCTGGAGTAACAATGGTTACAGCGTTAGTGTCAGCTTTATCAGGTAAGAAAGTTAAGCATAATATTGCAATGACAGGGGAAGTAACTTTAACTGGTAGAGTACTTCCTATAGGAGGATTAAAGGAAAAATCATTAGCAGCATTTAGAGCTGGTATAGATACTATAATAATTCCAAAAGAAAATGAGAAAGATATAGAAAAGATACCGAATTCAATAAAAAATAAATTAAATATCATTCCTGTAAGTCAAGTGAATGAGGTATTAAAAAATGCGCTAATTGGAGAGGATACTAATGAGAATTAAACAATCAGAATTTATTATTTCAGCCGTAAAACCACATCAATACCCAATTGATAGTAGAAATGAAGTTGCTTTTGTTGGAAGATCTAATGTTGGAAAAAGTTCTTTAATAAATTCTTTAACTAATAGAAAAAAATTAGCTAAAGTAAGTGGAACACCAGGAAAGACAAGACTTATAAATTTCTTTTTAATAAATAATGACTTTTATTTAGTTGATTTACCTGGATATGGATATGCCAAAGTATCAAAAAGTGAAAAAGACACTTGGGGAAAGACTATAGAGACGTATTTATCTCATAGAGAAGAATTAAAAAGAATAGTATGTCTTGTAGATTCAAGACATAAGCCAACTGGTGATGATCTAATGATGTATGAGTGGGCTAAGCATTTTGGATATGATGTAGTTGTAGTTGCAACTAAAAGTGATAAACTTAAAAATTCAGAGTTCAAAAAAAGTGAAAAACTAATAAGAGATACATTAAATTTAACAAAAGATGATAAATTATATTTTTATTCATCTTTAAATAAAAAAGGAACAGAAGAGTTAATTGACAAGCTTTTTTTAGAGTTTGCTACAGATATTGATTAAATATACTCTAATAACGTATTTATATTGAAAACTAGCGTTTAAATTTAATAAATAAAAGAGTTAAAACTCCATCAAAATTAATTTTTTGATGGAGTTTTATTTTATTTTAAAAATAGTGTCAAATTAAATATGAGCGAATAGTATATAGTATCAAGAATAAAAAATTTCCAAGGAGGAATATATATGGAGATGAATGATATCCTAAATGGCTTAAATTCATGTGATGATAATTGTTGTGATTCAGATACTAGCAATAATTGTTGTTGTGGAAATAACATCGGAGGAAATCCAGGATTCAACCCAGGTTGTGGAAATGGTGGATTTGGTACCGGCTGTGGATTAGGTAGCTGGATTTGGATTTTATTAATATTATTCTATTGTGGCTGTGGTAGTAATGGCTTCTTAGGCGGTGGAAATAATAGTTATATGAATAATAATTGCTGTGCATGCAATGATGATTGTTGTTGTTGTTGTTGTTGTTGTGGACGTCCAATGAAAGAGTGCTGCTGCAGCAATAACAATTGCTGTTGTAACAACAAAGGAAATGCAACTGGCAGTGGATTATTAGGAAACTGTAGTGCATATCTATTCTTATTAGTAATTCTATTCCTTTGTAATGGATGGGGTGGAAATAATGCAGGATGCGGTGGTGCTGGAATAAGCCCATTTACATCAGGTTTAGGTAATTTTACTGGCAATTGTTGTTGCTAGAATTCTGAATTTTTAGGAAGGAGAGATATATATGTCTAAAAAGAAGAATAAATGTTGCTGTGAAAAGAAAATGAATGATTGCTGTTGTACACCTTGCTGCACAAACAATAATACTGGATCTGGCTTCTTAGGTGGAGGATGTGGTGTTGCACCAATTATATTCTTATTAATAGCATGTGGATCAGGATTACTAAATTGTAATTCATCATATTTAATTATCTTACTATTTATATTATTTGGTGGATGTTTCTTCAATTCAGGATATAACAATTCAGGAAATGTTTGCTGCTGCTAGATAGTGGATGGAGGGCTTAATTTTAAGCCCTCCAAAAAAATGCGTAAAAGTATAAACATATTTACTGTATTATACATATATTAAATTAGGAGAATTATAATTGGAGGAATTTTGATGGCTAAACATAAACGTAAGGAAAAACAGCCAGTTGATAATAATATGGGAAGCAATAATTTTAGAAACAATAATGTCAATCCATTTGGAATAGATCCAGCTCAATTAATGGGAATGTTAGGAGGAAATTTTGATATAAATAGTCTTTTAGCATCTATGAATATAGATGGCTTAAATTTAGCTAATTTAGCACCATTAGCAAATATGGCAGGAATAAATTTAGGTAATTTCGGAAATGCAAATCAAAGAAACATGAATATGAACAATATGAGCAATATGAACATGAATAACATGAATCCTATGAATGGAAATAATAACATAAATACAATGAATGATATTACAAGTGACTTTATGAATACATCAAATGATATTATGAATGATTTTACAGATAAATCAAATGACATAAATATTCAAGAAAAAAATATAAGTGAGAAGAAAAATAAAAGATCAAATTCTCATCATAAAAAAGAAATTGAAGAAGAAGATAGTAATTTAGAAATGTTAATATCTTTAAGGGGGTTTGTTCATCCAGAAAAAGTTAATTTTATAGATAAGATAATAGATTTGTATAAAAATGGTGCATTTAAAGATATTTAAAATACTATGTATAACAAATGGAATTGTTGTTAATAATATTACTGTAACGGAGAATATATTCTCCAAAAGCTTAATAAAAAATACCTTTTTATTAAGCACCCCCCCATCCCCCTTTTAGGCCGCATTAGCGGCCTTTTTATTTAATCCTTTTTATTGAAATGATTTTAAAATTAGAGTCCTCTATTGTAGAATCTAGATAAAAAATAACTTCATTTTTATCTCCCTCTTCTCCCTTTAATTTATTTTTTTCAAAAGTTAATCTCCATTTTAAAGATGTAGCATTACTATAAGAATCCCAATTGTAATCATAAAAGAATGCATCTTGAAAAGAATATGAATGATTCTCCTTATCTAAATTCCATAAAGTAGCTAAATCGTTACTATCTATTTTAGGGGAAAATATATCAGGTAAATCATCTAATTCATAAGGTGTTTCTATTAATTTGATGAAATTAGTTATGTTGTTTAGTGACGGAATAGTAGAAGCATCGTTTGTTGTATCTAATACTTCATTATTTATTATCATAAAACTACTTGAAGATGAATTTCCTTTGGATGCTGACAATGAAAAACATTGAGGCGTTTTATTATTTTTAGAGTCTAATATGCCAAATATATTTTTATCACTTGAATATAGATTTTGAAATTCACCATCTTTCCAAGAAAATATATAACATATGCTTTTATTTTCTTTTACACCTTGTAGAATTATTTCTGGATTTACATCTCTAGAAAGATCATATAAATAAATTTTGGGTGACCAATGGTTATTTAAAGAAAAAAGTACATTGTCATTAATTTTAGTAGATAGATAAGTGTTATTACTATTATGAGAAATGTTTAAATCAACAGTATTATCTTTTTTAATAAATTCTATATGTTCATTTTGACCATCACAAGTCAAATCGATATCTATGTTTTTAGTTGAATCTATAGGAGCAATGGTTTGTAAATTATTACTTTTGTTTATAATAATAGTAGTAGATATAATTATTACAACTATTAAAGCTAGAATAAATTTTTTTTTGATTATTAATAATTTCATTATGTATCACCTCAATTAAATTATATGTACATAATATTTTTTTAATTCTAACTTTATAAAAAATATACCCATTTTTAATAATCTAAGATTATAAAAATGGGTATATTTATAATTTATTTTTTTATTATTTTAAATGTTGACAATCTTTACAGTATCCATAAAAATAAACTCTATTATAACAAACTGTAAACTTAGAGTGATCTTCTGCTAATTGATTAATATAATCCAAGTTTAAATCTTCAAAGTCATCAATTCTTCCACAAGTTAAACATTGTATATGTGGGTGTGAATTAGGATTTCTATCATATCTGAAATTTCCTTCCCCAACATTAATTTCTTGGATAAGTCCTACATCTACTAAAGTTTTTAGTGTTTTATATACAGTAGCTAAACTCATGGTTGGATATTGCTCATGAATAGCTTTATATATAATTTCGGCAGATGGGTGTGATGCAGTGCCTAATAAATAATTATATACAGCTAATCTTTGTGGTGTCAATTTAAGCTTTTTTTCTTTGAAAATTAAAGCTATTTCGTTAATTGTAAACACCTCCGTTTATTGTAATATATTAAAAGTATATAATAATAATAATTAAAAGTCAATTATTATTATTACTTAATAATGAAATAGGTAGTAATAATTATTAAATAATAAGAAATATACGGAAAATATTCATAAAAAATATTATATTATTAATATTTTGTAAATTACCTATTGTATACTTTATCAAATTCTGTTAAAATATAAATAGGACAAGTTGTTAATTTATTAACAATCTATTTTAAAAATTATATTATTATAGAGGAGGAGTACGATATGGCAAAATATAAAGTTGGAGACGAATTAATAATAGTTACTGATCCTAATAAAGAGATGGAAAAATTAAAAGAGTTAACTTGTTTAAAGATAGATGGGGACTTTGCACAAATAGCATGGGGCGTAAAAATTGTAGATGTAGAATATAATAAGCCTAATGTAACTTTAACATATATAAATTTTAAAGGTGAAAGAAATAAAGTATTTGCAATATGCAAAGATATAGCAAATTTTGATAACGAAAAGGTATTAGAAAAAGCATTATTAAAAGCTTTCCAAAATGAAATAATAAATATAGCAGTTGATAAAAATAGCTAGTGTTTATAGAAGTAACTATATATGAACACAATTTTATTATAAGTGAAAAAAATTAATTTATTACATGTAGAAATTTTCTAACATAAAGTAAATTAATGTTTTTTCACTTTTTTGTTTTATTATATATAATATGTGATATAATAAGAAAAATTAAATAATAAAAAATAATATATATTTGTTAATTAATTAACGTTATATACAAAAACTACTTATAATTAAGCAGCTCATGTATAAGGAGGAAAAAGTTATGGGAAAATATAAAGTTGGAGAAGAATTAATAATAATTACAGATCCAAGTAAAGAAGTAAAAAAGATAAAAGAACTAAATCAATTAAATATAAAAGATGATTTTGCTCAGATATCTTGGGGGATAAAAGTTATAGATGTAGAGTATGATAAACCAAATGTAACTTTAACTTATATGAATTTCAAAGGTGAGACTAATAAGGTATTTGCAGTATGCAAAGATATAGAAAACTTTGATAACCAAAAGGTATTAGAAAAGGCATTGTTGAAAGCATTCCAAAATGAAATCATAAATATAACAGTAAATAAAAATAATTAGAAGTTTAAGCTATACTATTAATTTTTAATAGTATAGCTTTATTTTTTTATAGAAGAAATAGAGAGTTTTTAATTTGAAAAAATTACATTATGTTTAGATAAAGGTTATATAAATGTTAATTTTATATAGCTTTGAACATTAAGATATTTTTATAAATAGAAATAAAAAAAGAAAAATATTATAAAAATATGTAAAAATGCTAAAAAACTTTATTTTTGTTATATTTTATAATATAATGAGTCTGATGGAAACAATTTCTTACAAAAAAAGGGTGTGAGTTTATGGGTAAGTGTCCATTTTGGTCAAGTTCTAAGGAGTATCATGAATGTTATGATTCATGTCCAATGTTAACAAGTGATATTGAAGATGATGGACAATGTATTTTTAAAGAATACTTATCAGTAAATAGAATAAATTTCAAAGATATAATAAAAGAAGAATATAGCTTTTTAAAAAAATCTATTTATAATGATGAAAGTAACTATTAGTTAGCATAAAAAATATCCTATATTTAAAGTTAAAAATATAGGATATTTTTTTGATTGTGCCTAATAATTGGATCTGTTTTAAATACATCAACATTATGCTAAAACAGAGCATAATGATTAATCTTGAGTTTCATATGATTTAGTATATTTATGAAGAAGTGATTGCTTTAATGCCCATAGATTTTCAGATAAATCTACATAGTAAGTATGTGGATTTTCAAATCTAAGAACTTCAGACCATAATTTATTTGTTTCATTTTTAGCAAAATCTCTAATTGCAAGCACACTAGGTGATTCATAAATACAATTACCACTATCAAATAACTGAACTTGAAGCTCTTTAGCATAGTAATTTTTTAATTTTTTTCTCTTCCAAGTATGAACGGGATCAAATATAGTCAATGTTTTACTTTCATCCACTTGTTCATTCTTTAAAGCTATTAGGTCAGCTAAAGCTTTATGAGAAGATTTATCAAAAATTCTAATTACTTTTTTAAAACCAGGATTGGTTATTTTTTCATCATTTTCACTGATTTTAATTTTAGGTACTAGTTCATTATCGTTTTCTATAGCTACTAATTTATAAACACCACCAAATACAGGCTCTGATTTTGCAGTTATTAATCTTTCACCTACACCAAATGAATCTATACAAGCGCCTTGCTCTAGTACATCTCTAATTATATGTTCGTCTAGTGAGTTTGAGATTACTATTTTACAATCATCATATCCAGCTTCATCTAGCATTTGTCTACAACGCTTAGTTAAATAGGTTATATCACCAGAATCTATTCTAATACCCGTAGGTCTTTTTCCCAGTGGTTTTAATATTTCATCAAAAACTTTTATTGCATTAGGGATACCAGATTTTATAACATTATAAGTATCTATTAATAATAAGCAATTATCTGGATAAAGTTCAGCCCATGATTTAAATGCTTCATATTCATTGTCAAATAGTTGTACCCAGCTATGAGCCATTGTACCTACAGCAGGAATATTAAACATTTTATCTGAAATAGTACATGCTGTTGAATCACATCCACCTATCATTGCAGCTCTAGCACCATAAATAGCACCATCATATCCTTGAGCTCTTCTAGAACCAAACTCCATTACAGAACGATTGCCAGCAGCTCTACAAATCCTGTTAGCTTTTGTTGCTATTAAGGTTTGATGGTTTATAGTTAAAAGTATCATTGTTTCTACAAGTTGTGCTTGGATTACAGGACCTTTTACTGTTACTAATGGCTCATTTGGAAATACTGGATTTCCTTCTGGAATAGCCCAAACATCACAACTAAATTTAAAATCTCTTAAATATTTAAGAAAATCTTCTGAAAAAATATTTTTATTTTTTAAATACATAATGTCTTCATCAGTAAATTTTAAATTATTTAAGTATTCTATTAATTGTTCAACTCCAGCCATGATACAATAACCACCGCCATCAGGAACTCTTCTAAAGAACATATCAAAATATGCAATTTTATTTTGAAGATTTTTATTGAAATAACCATTTCCCATAGTCAATTCATAAAAATCTACTAACATTGTAAGATTTCTCTCGTATCTAACATTAAATTTATTTTCCATGAATAGTCTCCTTTAAGTAAAGTTCACAATACTATAATTAAGTTATCTACCTATAGTTTGTGAAAGTATCTATAAAAGTATATAATAAAATTATTGTACATCTATAATATAATTATTACAATATAGTTATTTATTGCGTTATTATATAATAATTCAAGAATTAAGTAAGGAAAGAGGAAGTTAATGTATAATCTGGATATATATCAAAATGAAGCAGTGATAACTAAGGATAAAAATGCATTAATTATTGCAGCTCCTGGATCTGGAAAAACTACTGTAATAATTAACAGAATATATTATTTAGTTAATAAACTAAAAGTTAGTAATGGACGTATAATAGTAATTACATTTACTAAAGCAGCAGCTAAAAACATGAAAGAAAGATATGAAAATAGATTTAAACAAAATATATCACCATTCTTTGGCACATTTCATGGACTCTTTTACAAAATTCTTTTAAGAACAGGGAAAAGTATAGATATAATAGATGGAAGTATTGTAAACAAGCTTATAAATAAAGTGTTAACAAAGTATTTTGATGACATTAATGAAGATAAAATTAAAGAAGTTTTAAATAATATATCATTATATAAAACTTCAAGAATAAGACTGAGTGATTTCAAACCATCTGTATCTAGAGAAATATTTGAAGATGCTTTAGAATGTTATGAATATTATAAAAAAGAGCATGGAAAAATAGATTTTGACGATTTAGCCATAGAAGCGTTAGAATTACTTGAAAATAATGAAAAGGCATTAAGTTATTATAGAAAATTATTTAAATATATTCTAGTTGATGAATTTCAAGATTGTGATGAGTTACAAATTGAATTTTTAAAATTAATAAATTATGGTGAAGATAATTCTTTATTTGCTGTTGGAGATGAAGATCAGTGTATTTATTCATTTAGAGGGTCTAGACCAATGTATATGGTTACTTTTGATGAGATATTTAAAGATAGTAAAAAACATTATTTATCAATTAATTATAGAAGTAAAGATAATATAGTTGAAAAGTCTAAGGCATTAATAAAGTTTAATAAAGAAAGAAATAATAAAAAAATATTATCTAATAAAAAAGAAAATGGAATAATCAAATTCTATACTCCTTATAACGAAAAGTCTCAAGGGGATATTTTAGTAGATTTAATTAAAAATGAAAAAAAATATAATATAGAATATGAAGAAAATGCTGTTCTTTATAGAACTAATATGGAAGCTATGAGTGTTATAGATGCATTTACTAAAAATCATATTCCATTTAAATTATTAGATAGACAATATAATTTTTTTGAACATTTTATATGTAAAGATTTGATAGCTTATTTAAAATTTGTTGTAAACCCCTTTGATAAAGAGAGTTTTCTAAAGATTATAAATAAACCATTTAGATATATAAGTAAGCACAATATAGATTATGTGAGAAAGTATACTATACAGGAAAATTTGATTGATATATTAATAAACAAAGATGATACTCCACCATTTCAAAGAAAGAAGCTGGATGAATTAAAGAAAGACTTTAATTATTTAAATAAAGTTTCTTTAGGTTCTGCAATTTCATATATAGTTATGGATCTAGAATATATAGATTATTTGAAATCTTATTGCGAAAGATTTAGTCAGAACTTAGATGATTTAGAAGAAGTAATTGAAGAATTCAAATTATCCGCAGAAGGATTTAAAAATATATTTGATTTTTTAGTTCACATTGAAAATGTAAGTAATGAAATAGAAGAAAGTAAAAATAAAAATCAAAGAGAAGGAGTAATACTTAGTACAATTCATGGCGTAAAGGGCATGGAATTTAAAAATGTATATCTTATAAATTGTAATGAAGATACTATTCCACATTCCTCTAGCAAAGAAGAAAACATAGAAGAAGAAAGAAGACTTTTTTATGTTGGAATAACAAGAACAATAGATAATCTTTATTTATTTGCACCAAGGAATAGAAGAGGACAATTTAAGGAAATATCTAGATTTATAGGTGAATCAGGATTTGATAAACTGCCTAAGGATACTTATGGATATAAAATAGGTGATGATATAATGCAAAAGACTTATGGCTTAGGTAAAATAGAATCAATTGAAGATGATAAAGTTACTATAAATTTTAAAGATGGAATTATTAGAAGTTTTTCTTTAAAGGTATTAGCAGAAAATAATTTAATACAAAAGATTGTTTAATAGTTTTGTAAATAAAATATTGTTTTTATATGCCTCTGCTTTCTTGCTAAAGTAAAAAAATGTTAAAGAATAATAGAATAAATTATTTGTAATAAAGAGTTATATATTTAGTTAATATTATTTTAAAGGATTTTATATTAATTTATAGAATATATACTTTTAGATAAATATTTATGATTTATGCATTATATTAAGAGATAAGGTGATTTCGTTATGAATATTAAATTATGGATTGTTATATTAATTTTAGCAGCAGTTATACTCATTGCAGTTGGTAAAATAATAAATCCAAAAGAAGAAAGAGAAAAATATAAGAAAAATAAAAATTAAATAAGCGTAAGAATGGAGTTTTAATACTTCATTTTTATGCTTATTTTTATGCAAAAAAATAATAATATTTTGTATAATTTTATTTTATTATAACTTTTATGAAATATATAGTATAATTATTTGGATAATAAAGAAATTGTGAGAATTATGATTAATTGAATGTGATTAGATTATAATATATAATTTATAGTATATTTAAGAGGAATAATTACTAAATTTGTACGATAAAGGTTGTGTTTAGATGGAGTTAAAAAATTTTAATCCTAAAGATATAATTTTTTCATTAGATATAGGAACAAGATCTATAATAGGAACTGTAGGGATAATAAGAGATAAAAAATTTGAAGTAGTATGTGAAGAATATATGGAACATGAAGAAAGAGCCATGGTAGATGGTCAAATTCATGATATTAATTTAGTTGCTTCTGTGGTTGAAAAAGTGAAAAGAGTATTAGAAGAGAAAATAGAAATTACACTTACAGAAGTATCCATAGCAGCTGCTGGGAGATTTTTAAGAACTGTAAATTCAAGGGCAGAAATAGAAATAGATGAAGATCAAGAAATTGATAAGGAAATTGTAAGGAGTTTAGAACTTAGTGTTGTTAAAAATGCAGAAGAAGAAATAGATAATAGTGCTGATGGAAAATTATATTGTGTTGGTTATTCTGTTAAAAGCTTTTATTTAAATGGCTTTGTTATATCTAATTTAATAGGACATAAGGGGAAAACTATTGAAGCAGAAGTAATAGCAACATTTTTACCGAGATCTGTCATTGATTCTCTTTATTCTGTAATGAATAAGGTAAATTTAAAAGTAACTAATTTAACATTAGAACCTATTGCAGCAATAGAAGCTGCTATACCTAAAAATTTAAGGTTATTAAATATTGCTCTTATAGATGTTGGTGCGGGAACATCAGATATAGCAATAAGTAATAAAGAAACAATATCTGCATATGGTATGGTACCCATGGCTGGAGATGAAGTTACTGAAATAATAGCACAAGAGTATTTAGTTGATTTTAATACAGCAGAATTTATAAAAAAGTCTGTAAATGAATCTAAAGAAATTGTTTATACTGATGTGTTAGGCCTTGAAAATACAATTTTATCATCAAATATTATTAAACTAATTGATCCATCAGTAAAAAAGATATCAGAAGAGATTTCAAGTAAGATTTTAGAATTAAATGGTGGAAAGTCTCCAAGTGCTGTATTTTTAGTTGGTGGAGGGGCACATACACCTAGACTATTAGAATGTATAAGTGTGAATTTAAATTTACCACCTCAAAGAATTGCAATTAAAGATAGAAATGCTATTACAGAATGCATATCTGATAATTCCTTGGGATCAGCAGGGGTTACAGTACTAGGAATAGGACTTATAGCATTAAGAAATTTAGGTACAGATTTTATTGATGTTATATTAAATGATACACCTGTTAGTTTATTTAATTCTCATAAGCATACAGTTATGGATGTATTACTTCAAGCGGGAATTAATCCCTCATTACTTATAGCTAAAAATGGAAAGAGTATAAGATTTAAATATAATGGACGTAAAAGAATTGTATTTGGAGAATATGGAACTAGTGCTAAGATATTTATAAATGGAAATGAATCTGCATTAGAAACAGAAGTTAAGGCTAATGATAATATAGAAGTACAATATGCTAAGAATGGTAATAATGCGAGTCCTAAAGTACGTGATTATATTGAAAATATAAATTCTATAACTATTTATATTAATGATGAACTTATAAATTTGGAACCTATAATAACAATAAATAATAAAATAGAAGATATACATTATGAATTGAAAAATAGTGATGAACTTAGAGTATTTATACCAAATAAAGTCTCTGAAATAAAAGAATATGTTTTAAATAATGATGAAATAAGCTTGTTCAAAGATGATGTTTTGTTATATGAGGAATACGAAGCTCAAGATGGAGAAAGACTTATAAAAAAAGATAGTTCATTAGTTGAAACACAAATAGAGAATGATAAACTAGAAGATATTGAACCAATAAACGATAGCAATGAAGAACTTAAAAAAGAAAACGAAGAGTCTAAGTTAAATGAAGATTATGAATTAAGTACTGATGATAATTTAAATAATGATGTAGATAAAGATAAATTTCAGGAAAAATTTAATGAAATAAAAGTTATTGTAAATAATAAAGAGATAGTATTAAAAGGCAAAAATGAATATGTTTTTGTTGATATTTTTGACTATATAGATTTTGATTTAACAATTTCAAAGGGCACAATAAATTCTAAAGTTAATGGGGAAAATTCATCATATACAGCTAGAATAGTTGAGGGCGATGTTATAGAAGTTTATTGGTCATAATATCTAGAAGGGAAGTATGTGTTTATGATAGATTTTAAAAAAGAGGCTAATGATATAAAAGACAAATTGATATCAATAAGACGAGATATACATGAGCATCCAGAAGTTGGTTTTGAAGAACATAGAACTTCTGACCTTATAAAAGACTTTTTAAAAACAGAAGGCATTGAATATATAGAGGTATCAAAAACTGGAGTTTGTGGAATTATAAAAGGAGAAAAAGTAGGCAGCAATAAGACTATAGCAATAAGAGGAGACATGGATGCACTTCCTATTCAAGATATGAAATCTTGTGAGTATAGCTCAAAAGTAAGTGGGAAAATGCATGCATGTGGACATGATGCACATACAACAATACTTTTAGGAGTAGCCCAAATATTAAATAAATACAAAAGTGAATTTAGTGGAAATGTGAAATTATTATTTGAACCTGCTGAAGAAACTGTTGGTGGAGCTCAATATATGATACAAGATGGAGTACTAGAAAATCCAAGGGTTGATTATGTGTTGGGTCTTCATGTTGATGAAAATGTAAGTATTGGAAATATAGAAGTTAAAAAAGGCGTTGTTAATGCTGCATCTAATCCATTTAAAATAAAAATTACAGGTCAAGGGGGACATGGAGCTGCACCACATACAACAATTGATCCTATTGTTGTAGCTAGTCATATAGTAGTTGCACTTCAAAGTATAGTTAGTAGAGAAATATCGCCTGTAAATCCATCAGTAATTACTATTGGAACAATAAATGGGGGGACAGCTCAAAATATTATTCCAGGGGAAGTTACATTAAGCGGAATAATTAGAACGATGACAAAAGAAGACAGAATATTTGCAAGCGAAAGATTAAAAGAAATTGTTAATGGAATTGCTGTGTCTTCAAGAGCAAAAGCAGAAATAGAGATAGAAGAAAGCTATCCTTGTCTATACAATGATGATTATATGGTAGAATTGTTAAAGAGTTCTGCAAGTAATATATTAAAAAATGAAAATGTAGTTGAACAAAAAGCACCTCATATGGGAGTTGAAAGTTTTGCATATTTTGCAATGGAAAGACCAGGAGCATTTTATTTTCTAGGGTCAGGAAATAAACAAAAGAAAACCACTGAACCTGCACATAGTAATCTTTTTAATATAGATGAAGATTGCATACCACTTGGTGTAGCAATTCAGTGTTTAACAGCATTTAATTATTTAACAAAGTAACCAAAAGAAAAATTATAGGAGTGATAATATTTGAAAATCGAAATAGGAGCTAATGAAGCCGGTCAAAGATTAGATAAATTTTTAAGAAAGTTATTAAAGGACGTTCCACTAAGTGCAATATTTAAAGCTTTAAGAAAAAAAGATATAAGAGTTAACGGTAAAAAACAAAGTGAAAAGTATTTCTTAGAAGAAGGAGATATTGTTGAAATAAAATATATAAAGAGTAATCCGGAAAAGAAAGAAAAATTTATTCAAGTAAATTTTAGTGGAATGAAAACAGCATATGAAGATGAAAATTTATTAGTCGTTGAAAAATGGCCAGGTATTTTAGTACATCCTGATAAAGATGAAAAAGAACCTACATTAACAGATTATGTACTTTCATATTTAAAAGAAAAAGGATCATACGTTCCAGAAAATGAAATTACATTTACACCTGCACCATGTAACAGATTAGATAGAAACACATCTGGTTTGGTTATGTTTGGAAAAACATTTGAGGGATTAAAATCTATTAATGAAACAATAAGAGAAGATAGAGTAAGAAAATATTATGTAGCTTTAGTTAAGGGAAAGGTAAAAGATGGATTATATACAGGATATATATTAAAGAATCAAGATACAAATATATCTAAGGTATATGAAAAAGAAGTACCAGATTCTAAAAAAATAGCAATGGAAGTTACTACAACACAAACTAATGGTGCATATTCATTACTTGAAATTAATTTAATTACAGGAAGAAGCCATCAAATAAGAGCTCATTTATCACATTTAGGAAGTCCTATAATTGGTGATGACAAATATGGAGATAGAAAATTAAATTCATTCTTCAAAAACAAGTATGGATTAGAATATCAATATTTATATGCATATAAATTAGTTTTTAAAGAAATGAAAGGTAAAGTAGCTTATTTAACAAATAAAACTGTAGTTAATGCTTTACCTCCGATATTAAAGAAGATAAAGAGTGATGTATTTAAATTTTCACTTAGATAGGGGTTTAATATGAAAGAAGAATCATCTACTAAAGGCTTTGTAATTCTTTCAGCAGCAGGACTTTTAGCTAAACTGATGTCTGTATTTTATGTTCCGTTATTAAGAAGAACAATAGGTCTTGAAGGCCTTGGAATATACCAAATGTGTTATGAAGTATTCATATTTGCATATGCAGTAACTACTTTAGGAGCTCAGCCAGCAATTGCAAAAGTTGTAGCTGAGCTTACAGCTATGAAAAATAAAAGAGATGCAATTAAGGCACTAAAGATATCTACAATACTTTATGCTGGCGTTGGAGGTATAATAAGTATACTTATCATGATATTATCTACGCCTATAGCAAATGCAATAGGAACACCACAAGCGGCATATGGTCTGCTATTTTTAGCTCCAAGTATTTTTGTGACTTCTATATTGTCAGCATATAGGGGGTACTTTCAAGGTAAAAATAATATGACAGCAATAGCTGTATCTCAAGTATTAGAACAAATAATAAATGTTGGAGTGAGTTTAGCATTTGCTTATGTTTTAGTAAAAATAAGCATTCCTTATGGTAGCGCTGGTGGAACAGTAGGTACTACATTAGGTGCAATAATAGCGTGCCTTTATATGATATATGTATATTATAAGAAAAATTATGAAGGGGAAGCCTTTGGTGCAGAGTCACCTGTTAAAAGGGTAAGCAATAAGAGAATAGTTAGGAAATTAGTCAAATACGGAGTACCAATCACATTAAGTGCTGGATTACAAAACTTGGGTAGCTTAATTGATATGGTAAATGTAAAAAATAGATTAGCTTATGCTGGTTTTTTAGAAAAACAAGCTAATGAGCTTTACGGAATACTTGGAACGTACAAAACATTACTTTCTGTTCCGTTAGTAATAGTTACAGCACTAGCAACAACAGTATTACCTGCAATTGTAAGTGCAGTAGCTATAAAAGATAAAAAAGAGATTAGAAGAAAAGTAAATTTTGCATTTAGAATAACTTATGCAGTAACAATACCAGCAGCTGTAGGACTTGCCGTTTTAAGTAAAGAAATTTATTTATTATTATATGGCTCAGAACAAGGGTTTGAATTAATGATATATGGTTCTGTTGTTGTAATATTAATGGCCGTTGTACAAATTCAAAATGTTATATTGCAAAGTATGAATAAGCTTTACTTTGTTTTAGGAACATTTATGATAGGTATAGTAGCTAAAATAGTTACAAATTACATATTGGTTGGAATGCCAGAGATCAATGTATTAGGTGCTGTTTTTGGTAATTTTCTATGGTTTGCAATACCTTTTATATTAAATCAACGAAAACTTAGCAAAACATTAAAAATGAGATTACCAATATTTAAGCATACTTTAAAACCTATTCTTTCTTCAATAGGAATGGTTGCAGGCATATACTTAATTAAAGAACCTTTTGGAGTATTACTCATATTGTTAGATGCTGGAGGAATAGCACAAGGATTAGTAACAATGCTTATGATTTCAGTAGGTGGATTTGCATACTTGTACTTGATGATAATATTAGGCGGCATCAGAAAAAATGATATTACGTCATTCTCTCAAAAAGCATATAATATCTTGCCAAGATTTTTGAGAGTAAAATTAAAATAATTGGCTATGTTTTAGTAGAGCGTTGATATATACATAAGCAAAGTGGACTGAG
>NZ_JAMQHY010000037.1:12244-34838 GCF_023845705.1 Clostridium sp. ZBS15 | reverse complement strand
TCCAATTACAATGCCACTTTACCTATTGCATATATCAACACGCATTTAAAACAGAACCAAATAATTTTATCTATGTTTAAATAGAATCCAGATATATGCATAAGCAAAGATGGACAAAATTTAAAAATGAAATTTAAATAGTATACAATTATTAAGTAAGTTTGAGAAATAGGATATAACATAATTAAGGAGAAAGTTCATGTTTCTAAATGTAGAGTTTAGAAACATGAACTTTTTATGCTTGTCAAAAATTTAAAATTCTAATTTCCTAGTTTTTAATTAAAATAAGTAGTAAATACATTATTAAACATCGCTTTCTCCAAAGGTTCCAAGATATAAAAATATTATAAAAGTTAAACCAATTACCATAAAACTATTTACTATAGGTAAATTAACTAAAACATTTTTAGCAAATATATTAATAATTAAAAAGCTTAAAATACCAAGAAGTAAGTATATTATTACATTTGTAAAATTTAAATTTATATTAATATGTTTCTTAACTTCGTATAAATTAAGTGATAATCCAATACCACAAGCTATAAATAGAGTTATACTATTACCAAAAATATTTATACACGGTATTGATGTAAATACATATAAGCATACTAACTCAATTGAAGCTTCAATTAATGAATTTCTAAGAATAACACCCTGCCTATTAAGACCATTTAAAATTCCAAACATAGTAGTAGAAGTGAAGAAAATCGGTGCAGCAAGTGATGCAACTCTTATATATGGACCTAAATCATTTCTGCCATAAAAAATTTTTCCTAATTCATCAGGAATGATATTGCATATTATAGTCGTTGAAAGTCCAAGTAAAAAGGCTAGTTTAATTACTTTTCTAATACGAAGAGAAGCCTTATACTGATTTCCCTGACTTAAAGTTTGCGAAAGATCTGGTATAAGCAAAGTATTTATAGTTGAAACAACAATAAGAGGAATAGCGATCAATCCCATAGCCATACCATTATATTTACCTATTAAGCTTAAGGCTTCAGAATAATTAAAACCAGCACATACTAATCTCCTAGGTACAACTAAAGTGCAAAGTGTAGCTAAAATATTGCTTAGAAAGCCATTTAAACATAAAGGAATTGCTACTATTATTACATCAAACAATAATTGAAATCTACCTTCTGGTTTTTCATATGATTTTGGAATTTTTTTTACAGTGTATTTATAGTAAATAAATAAACATAATAAGCTTTGAAATTCACCAATGCATAGTGCAACAGTAGCTAATGTAACCATATTTTGAAGTGTCTTAGCTTTTAAGAAAAATATTAAAATACTTACAGTTACAATTCTCATAGCTTTTTCAAAAATATCAATAATAGCAGGTGCTTTTATTTCCGATGTTCCATAAAAATAGCCTTTAAAAATATTTGAAATTGCAATACAAACCATAGCTGGACATATAACACGTATAGCATCAATAGTTCGCACATCATTAACACCATATTTACCTATTATTGGTGCAGCAAAAAAAACCATTATGCCAATAAGTAGAGCCCAGGTTATGTTAAAAAGAGAAACAATTCGTATAGTTCTAGTTATATTTTTATATTCTCCTTTTTGTTTATATATTGCAGATATTTTAGAAATAGCAGCTACGATTCCTGCACTCATAAGGCATATGAATAAATTATAAATTGGCATAACTAAGTTATATAAGCCCATACCCTCGGGACCAAGTATTTTAGACAAATATATAGTAAATATAAATCCAAGAATTCCTGTTGTTATATTAGAAGCCGTCAGTAAAAAAGAATTCTTTAAAAAGTTGTCCTTACTCAAATCTAATTCACTCCTTTAAATTACAATAAAGCATATTCAAAGTAATGACTAAATATGAACATTTTAAATTAAAAGTTAAGATATGATAAACATTTTAATTTAAAAGGTTAAGCTTAAGGGTATATTTTATTAGATTTAAAATATAAATTTAACAAGGGAAAATATATGGTTAATTTTATATTGAGGGGGTTAAGATTTGAAAAGATTTTGTCAATTTTTATTTAGTTCCGTTATAATAGTAAGTTTAGCTTTTTTATTGTTTAAATTTTCAGGAATTTATAGAGTAAACATTTTAAAAGATAATATAGATTGGAGTATTTCATCAAAAAATTGTAAAAATGCAGTGGCTTTTGATAAAGATGAATATGAAAATACATATGTGGCGTATAAGAACTATATAAAATTATTAAAAGATGATGGAAGAGAAGAAACATTGGTACAAAATAAGTCGTTTTCTATAGAAAGTATAGTTTGTACAAAGGATGATATGTATTTTATTTCAAATGATGAACTTTATCATTATAATATGGCAAGTAAATTTCTGGAGGTAATTCTAAAAGAAATACCAACAAACGGTGAAAATCTTGATAGAAATCTTATTGTTAAGGATTCAAATTTACTTTTATCAATTGGAGCAGCAACTAATTCCGGAATTGCAGAAGGTAATGGAGAAATAGATTTTAACAAAATTCCATACGATAAGAGTCCTATAAATATTGTATTGAATGGTGAAAATTATGGAGAAGAAAAAACAGGGGCATATATGCCATATACCAATTCAAGTATTAGAGGTCAAAAAATAAGTGCTGAAAAGTTTGGAAACGCATCTGTTATAAAAATAGATTTAAAAACTAATAAGACCTCTTTATATGCATGCGGAATAAGAAATATAACAGGGTGGGACTTAGATAGCAATAATAATTTAATAGCAATAGTTGGTGGTATGGAGGAGAAAGGAGTAAGGCCTGTTAAAAGAGATTTTGACTATTTATACAAATTACAGGAAGAAAACTGGTATGGATGGCCAGATTTTAGTGGAGGGGATCCAATAAGTTCACCAAGATTTAATGATGAAAATAAATTAATGCCTATAATAAATAATCCACCTAATAAAATTGTTGATGGACCAGAATATCAATTTTCTAAAGTTAATAGTATTAAATGTTTAGCAATAGATAAAGAAGGTAAAATTTTAGAAAAAGATTCTAATGTATTTTATGATAAAAAGAATAACGTTATAAGTTCAGTAAATTCAAATGGTGTTTTATATAAGCTGTTAAAATTAAAAGGTGAAAGTGATGTAAAAGGAATAAAATACTCATGTGGTAATATATATATATTAGATTCAGGTATAGGTTGCATATATAAATTACAATGTGGTAATTTAGGACTAAATTTCAACTTACCAAAGCCAGTTTGGATATTTATAATAGTTCTTTTATTTAGTTTGCTCATACTAAATATAATTAGATTTAATAATAAAAAGAATAAGAGTATTTAAAATAAAGCCTTAAAGTGAAATAGAAACTGCTCTATAAAAGTAAATATTATAGAGTGGTTTCTTATTTTAATTAAACTTTTTTATGAAATTTTAAATTTTTAGACTTAATATTATTAAAAAGTTTGTTTCCATAACTTTAATAATACGCTTAATAATGATAGAATATATATTTAGAGGGAAAAGAGGGGAATTTTATGGGGAAAACATTAGTTATTAATTTAGAAGATATTAATTTAAAGGGTGACATATTAGATGTTGGACAAGAAAATTTTGGTGTAATATACAGTATTTCCAAAGAAGTAGAAGCAGAATTGTCACTTGATTATGTTTTTAGTAATGATAAAGAGGGGTTAGAAGGAAGTGAATATGATGCATGTACACTTTTTTTTAATTTAAATAGATTTTGGAGTAACATAGAAAAAGAAAAGTTAATTAAAGAAATTAATTCTTATATAAAAGAGAATGGAGAAATATTAATTTGGGATATTAATAAAGAAAGAGGTAAATTATTTAATAATAAAATAAGGGTTATACTTCCAAAGGGTAAAGTAAAAGAATTTACATTTAAGAATTTGAATCCAATAATAAGTTCAAATGTAGAAGATATAAAAAAGATACTTTTAAAATATTTTGATATAGAAGAGATAAAAGTTTGGGAGGATATGTTTTTTATAAGAGCTAAAAAACTTAAAAATGAAATAAACTCTAAAGAAGTAGAGGAGACAAATACGAATGAGGATATTACTTACAGCAATTAACTCTAAATTTATTCATAGTAATTTAGCAGTTAGATATTTAAGAAATTTTACTAAAGATATGGATTGTGAAAGTATAATAAGGGAATTTTCTATTAATGATAGAGAAGAAAAGATATTAGAAGAAATTATTAATGAAAAGCCTGATGTTGTTGCTTTTTCAGTTTATATATGGAACGTAGAAATGGTTACAAGACTGTCTAATCTTATTAAGAATGTTGATGAAAATATTGAAATTTTATATGGAGGACCAGAGGTGTCATTTGATTCACATAAGTTTTTAGAAAATAACATTGGAGAATATGTTATTGAAGGCGAAGGTGAAAAGACATATAGAGATTTTATTTTATATAAACTTGGTTTAAAGAATGTAAATGAGATAAAAGGTCTTCACTATAAAAAAGATGGAAATGTATATTCTAATGAAAAAAGACCTCTTATGTCTATGGATGATTTAGTATTTCCATATGAAGATTATGAAAATTTAGATAATAAGATAATTTATTATGAGGCTTCAAGAGGATGTCCTTTTAATTGCAAATATTGTCTTTCATCAACAAGTCATGGTGTGAGATTTTTAAATATTGAAAGAGTACTAAAGGAATTGCAGTATTTCATCGATAAAAGAGTTAGGCTAGTTAAATTTGTAGATCGTACATTTAATTGTAATTATAAATTTTCAATGGCTATATGGAAGTTTTTGATAGAAACAGATACAGAAACAAAGTTTCATTTTGAAATATCAGCAGATATTTTAAAAGAAGAAGAAATTAAGTTATTATCAAAAGCACCAAAGGGAAGATTTCAATTTGAAGTTGGAGTTCAAACGACAAATGACAAGGTTCTTAATAATATAAATAGATTTGTTAATTTTGAAGACATAAAAGAAAAGGTTGATGAACTTATGGCTATAAAAAATATTAATCAACACTTAGATTTAATAGCTGGTCTTCCAGGGGAGGATTATGATTCATTTGTTAATTCTTTTAATGATGTTTATAAAATAAGACCAGAAGAAATTCAATTAGGTTTTTTAAAACTATTAAAGGGATCTTCAATGAGAGAAGAAGCTGAAAAGTATAAAATGAAGTTTTCGCCTTATCCACCATATGAAATATTAAAGACTGATTGCATTAATTATGATGAACTACTAAAATTAAAAAAGGTAGAAGCTATGGTAGATAAATATTATAATTCCAAAAAATTCAATAATATTATTAGATTTTTTGAGAGTAAATTTGATACACCATTTGAATTTTATTATTCACTAGGAAAATTTTTTCATAGAAAAGGATATTTTAATAAAAACATTGGAAATATAGAATATTATAAAGTATTTTTAGACTTTAATAATGAAGTTTTGAAAGATAATAACGATATATTAAATGAAATACTAAAATTTGATTATTTAATATTCAATAAAAAGCGTGGATTACCAGATTTTTTAAGAAGTAATATTAAAAAAGAAGATGAAAAAGATATAAAAGATAGATTAAAGCATAAATATTCATTTAAGGAGTATTATTTAGAAAAATTCTCAATAAATATTGAGGAGTATATTTTAAATGGAAATATACAAATATCAGAAAGTTATTATTTGTTTAATAATACTGGTGATTATATAAATCTAAAAATAAGTTAGAAGAAGTAAAAGGATGTAAAATAAAGATAACATTTACATAACAGATACTTTACTGAATTTTGACCGATTTTAGCATTTAATAATTTAAAATTCTTGAAAATATACAAAAAGAGTGTATAATAAAATAGACACAAAGTAATTAATACTATATAAAGTATTAATATATATATTATTTTTATATTTAAGGGCATGAAGGTGGTGATATTTTGGCATTAGAAGCAATTGAAGAAATAAAAAAAGCTGAGGCTCAAGCAGAAGAAATTCTTAAAGAAGCTAATAATGAAGCTAAAGATATAGTTATGAAAGCTACAGATGAAGCAGAAAAGCAATATCTTGATACTTTATCTTCTGCAAAAGAAAAAGCAAATAAAATTATTTCAAATGCTGTAGAAGCAGCAAATAAAAAAGCAGAGCCTATAATAAATAAGGGCAAGCAAGAATCAGAAGATATACTACATATATCTGCAGATAAGAAAAATAATGCTGTTAAATTAGTGATTGAGAGGATAGTGAAGATTCATGGCAATAGTTAAGATGAATAAGTTCACCTTGTTAGCCTTTGAATCAAAGAAAAATGAACTTCTTGAAAGAGTACAAAACTTCGCAGAAGTTGAATTTATCAATCTACAAGATGAGAATATTCAAGAAAAAAATGAAGTTCTTAATGAGTTAGATAAGGATGAAATTGATTCTGACATATCAAGGTGGGAAGAAGAATTATCAAAAGCTAAATTTGCCTTACAGTTCTTAAAGGACTATGTGCCTAAACAATCATTAATAAAGTCTTTACGTACAGAAAAACTTTCATTAACTCCTAAAGAACTAGAAAAAAAAGTATTAAATGGAGAATGGGAAGGTGTCTATGATAAAGTTAAAGAAAAAGAGCATACTTTAGCTTCATTAGACAATGAAAAGACTAGATTACAAGGAAATGTTCAAAGTTTAAAACCATATGAGAATTTTGATTTAGCATTAGGATCTTTAGATGATTTAAAAGTAACTGAATATTTCTTAGGAAGCATTGCTAACCAATATGAGGAAGCATTGAAAAATGATTTGAGTGATTGTTATTTAGAAATTATATCAAAAGACAATCAAGACACTTACTTCTTCCTTTTAGCTCATAAGGATAAGAAAGAAGAAGTGGAAGAGGTACTAAGAGGGTTTGGATTTAGTCCGTTTAAAACAGATGAGAAAGAACTCCCTTTAAAGCTTATTCAAGAATATAATGAAAGAATGTCCTTAATTGATTCTGAAAAGTTCTTAGTAAAAGAAGAATTAGCAGGATTTGAGGAAAATTTAGAAAGCTTGAAATTAGCTTATGAATATTACTATAACTTAGTAAATAGAAAATCTATTACTAATAGATTTTTGAAGACTGATAAAACAGTCTTATTACAAGGATGGGTTCCTAGTGAAAAAAATGATAGGTTAACTCAAATTACTAAGGATGTATTAGGTGAGGATTACTATTTAGCTTTTGAAGATGTTAAAGAAGAAGAAATTGATGATGTACCTATTAAATTGCAAAACAATGATTTAAATGCATCATTCGAATCAGTAACATCAATGTATGCTTTACCTAAGTATAATGATATAGATCCCACACCATTTGTTACACCATTCTATTTGGTTTTCTTTGGAATGATGGTTGCAGATGCAGGATATGGATTATTATTGTTATTAGGAACTCTTGGAGCATTAAAGTTATTTAATTTTAATGCAGAAACGAAAAAAATGGTTAAGTTCTTTATGTATTTAAGTTTCCCAACAATTATATTTGGATTAATTTATGGTTCATTCTTTGGAGACTTAATAGGTATTAAAGGTTTAATTGATACAAGTACAGATGTTATGACAATACTAGTTATGTCAGTAGTATTTGGTGCAATTCAAATTGTGTTTGGATTATTTATAAAAGCAGCTGTATTAATAAGGGCAGGAAAGAAATTAGATGCTTTTATGGATGTTGGATCATGGCTTATAACTCTATGTTCTATTGGAGGAATTGGAGCTGGATCAATGCTTAATATACCAGTACTAAAAACAGCATCTATAGCAGGTGCCATTATTGGTTCTATATTAATTGTTTTAACACAAGGAAGACAAATGGAATCAACAGGTGGAAAAATAGGCCAAGGTCTTTATGAATTATATGGTATTACAGGATACATAAGTGACTTAGTATCATACACAAGACTTATGGCAATAGGTTTATCAGGTGGATCTATAGCAGGAGCTATAAACATGATTATGGGAATGGTATCAGATAATGGTAATTCACTTTTAGGAACTATTCTGTTTGCACCATTAATATTTATCATGTTCCAAACAGTAAACTTATTATTATCATTATTAAGTGGATATGTTCATACATTAAGACTTACTTATGTAGAATATTTCTCAAAATTTTACGATGGTGGTGGAAAAGCATTTGAACCACTTGAAGCAAAAAATGAATACATTAATTTAAGAGAAGAGTAGGAGGACATTTAAAATGGATATGAGTTGGATTAAGTTTTTTTTAGAAAATAACGGTGGATTTGTTATGGGAGCACTAGGTGTTGCTTTAGCAGTAGGAATGTCAGGAATAGGATCATCAAAAGGTGTTGGTATCGTAGGTGAAGCAGCAGCAGGATTATTATCAGAACAACCAGAAAAATTTGGTAAAGCGTTAATTCTTGAATTATTACCAGGTACACAAGGTCTTTATGGATTCGTTATAGGATTATTAGTATTTTTACAATTAAGTCCAGAAACAACTTTTTCACAAGGTTTATACTTATTATTTGCTTGTTTACCAATAGCTATCACTGGTTTATGGTCAGGAATTGCTCAAGGTAAAGCAGCAGCTGCTGGTATTCAAATATTAGCTAAAAACCCAGAACACAACACTAAAGGTATGGTTCTTGCAGCGATGGTTGAAACTTATGCATTATTAGGATTCGTTGTATCATTCTTATTAGTAAATGGTGTATTTTAATAATAGCTTATTATAGAATTAGGATGTGAAGATTATGTCTAACATAAATAATTTAACTTCTAAAATCGTAAAAGATGCGGAAGATAAAAAAAGAATAATCTTATCAGAAGCTGAAGAGAAGAAAAGTAAGATAATTGCTAAAAAGCAAGAAAAAGCTGCTTCGGAAGAAAAGATTATTGTAAAAAAAGCTGAAACAGAAGCTGTAGCAAGAGAAGAAAGAATCATTTCTAGTGCAGAATTACAAGCAAGAAACGAGAAGTTAAAATCAAAACAAACAGTTATTAGTGAAGTTTTTGAAACTACTATAGAAGAACTTTGTAATGCATCAAGTGATGATTTTAAAGGATTTGTAAAAACTGTAATATTAAATAGCAATATTTCAGGAGATGAAAATTTAATATTAAATGAACAAGGGAAGAAAATGATTGATTCTGATTTTGTAGCAGAATTAAATAGAGAAATTGGTTCAAAAGGAAATATAACTCTAAGTGATAAAGCTGGAAACTTTAAAGGTGGATTCGTATTAGAGAAAGATGGCATAGAAATAAATAATACTTTTGAAGCTTTAGTAAATTCATTAAAAGATGAAATGGGTCTTGAAGTAGCAAGAGTATTGTTTAGTTAAGGAGGTTAACTAATGGATATAATGCAATTTAGTCAAGTTATACCGAGACTAAGAGTATACGAAACAAAACTCCTTGATAAATCAAAGATTGACAGAATGATCGATTCCAATTCTGCCAATGAAGCATTAAAAGTGCTTCAAGAAACAGAGTATGCCAATGTTATGACAAATGTTAAGAGAGCAGAAGACTATGAAATTATATTAAGTGAAGAATTAAAAAGATTGTTTCATTTAATGTATGAAATAAGTCCAATGAAATCTCTTGTTGACTTAATGAGTATTAAATATGATTATCAAAATATAAAAGTAATATTAAAAGGTATCTTTTTAAAGAAAGATTTATCTTATCTATTAATTCATGTTGGAACTATTGAAGCTTCAAGATTAAAGTATTTAGTAGAAAATAATGAATTAAGAGATTTACCTAAAGTTATGAGAGAAGCAATAGAAGAGTCAAAGGATAAGTTTGAAAATACTAAAGATCCTCAAATACTTGACATTATTTTAGATAAATATATGTTTAAACAATTAGTACAAATTAAGAATGAAATAAAAGATAACTTTGTTAATAAATACGTAGAAGCTCTTATAGATTCTACAAACTTGAAAACTCTTTTAAGAGTTAAAAAGCAAAACAAAGGCAGGGAATTCTTTGCTTCAGTTATTATTGAAGGAGGTTCTTTAGATAAAGATAAGTTATTAGGAATGTTAAATGATGCAGTAGAAAACATATCTAATAAGCTTTCGTTCACTGATTATAATGATTTAATAAAATCAGGTATAGAGTACTATACAAAGACAGGTTCTGTGAGTTTATTAGAAAAGTTAGTTGATAACTATATCATGGATATGATGAAAGACGCTAAAATAATACCTTTTGGAGTCGAGCCTTTAGTAGCTTATATTTATGCAAAAGAAACAGAAATAAAGATTATAAGAATTGTAATGGTTGGCAAACTCAATAATATTTCTGCGGAAGTAATTAGAGAAAGGCTGCGTGATATTTATGTTTAAGAAAATAGGTGTAGTTGGTGATAAGGATTCAGTTTTAGCTTTTAAAGCTTTAGGTATCGACGTTTTCCCTGTAGTTGGAAACGAAGAAGCAAAAAAAACTGTTGATAAATTAGCAAAGAATGATTACGCAGTTGTTTTTGTAACAGAACATGTTGCACAAGGTATCGAAGAAACAATTGAAAGATACAATAAAGAAGTACTTCCTGCTGTAATATTAATTCCAAGCAATCAAGGAACATTAAATATAGGTATGCAAAGAATAAGCGATAACGTAGAAAAAGCTGTAGGCGTTAATATTTTATAGAAAGGTAGGTTGGTAAGGTGAAGACCGGAAAGATAATTAAAGTTTCAGGACCTTTAGTAGTTGCTGAAGGTATGGATGAAGCTAATATATATGACGTTTGTAAGGTTGGAGAAAAGGGTCTTATCGGAGAAATCATCGAAATGAGAGGCGATAAGGCATCAATCCAAGTATATGAAGAAACTTCAGGAATAGGACCTGGGGACCCAGTTGTTACAACTGGAGAACCTCTAAGTGTTGAACTTGGACCAGGACTTATTGAATCAATGTTTGATGGAATACAAAGACCACTAGATGCATTTATGGAGGCTGCTCAGTCAAGTTTCTTAACTAGAGGAGTATCAGTTCCTTCATTAAATAGAGAAAAGAAGTGGGATTTTAAACCAACAGCAAAAGTTGGAGATGAAGTTAAATCTGGAACTGTAATAGGTACAGTACAAGAAACACCAGTTGTTGAACAAAGAATAATGGTTCCAATTGGAGTTGAAGGTAAAATAAAAGAAATTAAAGCTGGTAGCTTCACAGTTACTGAAACAATTGCTATAGTTGAAACTGAAAAAGGCGATAGAGAAGTTCAATTAATGCAAAAATGGCCAGTAAGAAAAGGAAGACCATATTCAGCAAAGATTAACCCAGTTGAGCCAATGCTTACAGGACAAAGAGTTATAGATACATTTTTCCCTGTTGCTAAAGGTGGAGCTGCTGCTATTCCAGGACCATTCGGAGCTGGTAAGACAGTAACACAACATCAAATTGCTAAATGGGGAGATGCAGAAATCGTTGTTTACGTTGGATGCGGAGAACGTGGTAACGAAATGACAGACGTTGTTAATGAGTTCCCAGAACTTATTGACCCTAAGACTGGCGAAAGTTTAATGAAGAGAACAGTTCTTATAGCTAATACTTCAAACATGCCAGTTGCGGCTAGAGAAGCTTCAATATATACAGGTATTACAATAGCTGAATATTTCAGAGATATGGGATACGCAGTATCAATAATGGCTGACTCAACTTCAAGATGGGCTGAGGCATTAAGAGAAATGTCTGGTAGACTTGAAGAAATGCCTGGTGATGAAGGATATCCAGCTTACCTTGGATCAAGACTTGCTGACTACTATGAAAGAGCTGGTAAAGTTGAATGTTTAGGTAATGATGGAAGAATTGGTTCTATAACAGCAATCGGTGCAGTATCACCTCCAGGAGGAGATATTTCAGAACCAGTATCACAATCAACACTTAGAATAGTTAAAGTGTTCTGGGGTCTAGATGCACAACTTGCATATCAAAGACATTTCCCAACTATTAACTGGTTAACATCATATTCATTATATGCTGATACAATAGACAAGTGGATGAATGGTAATGTTGCTGAAAATTGGGGAGCATTAAGATTAGAAGCTATGACTATACTTCAAGATGAGGCTCAATTACAAGAAATCGTAAGACTTGTTGGTATTGATGCATTATCTGAAAAAGATAGATTAAAATTAGATGTTGCTAAATCAATCAGAGAAGACTATTTACAACAAAATGGTTTCCATGAAATTGATACTTATACATCATTAAAGAAGCAATATAAGATGCTAAGTCTTATATTAGGATATAGAAAAGAAGCAGAAAGAGCTTTAGAAGCTGGAGTATATTTAAATGATATCTTAGCTATGGAAGACTTAAAAGATAGAATTGCTAGAAGTAAGTACATACACGAAGATGATTTAGATAAAATTGATCAAATCGCTGTAGACTTAAAAACTGCAATTGATAACCTAATAAGCAAAGGAGGGGTAGCAAATGCTTAAAGAATACAGAACAGTTACTGAAGTTGTTGGCCCTTTGATGGTTGTTGAAGGTGTTGAAGGCGTTAAGTATGATGAACTAGTTGAAATTGAACTTCATACTGGTGAAAAAAGAAGAGGTAAGGTTCTAGAAGTTAATGGATCAAAAGCAATGGTTCAAATATTCGAAGGATCTTCAGGAATAAATTTAAAAGGTACTAAAGCTAAATTCTTAGGTAGACCACTTGAACTTGGTGTATCTGAAGACATGTTAGGAAGAGTATTTGATGGTATGGGTAGACCTAATGATAATGGTCCAGACATAATACCCGAAAAAAGAGTAGATATAAATGGTGAAGCTATTAACCCTATGGCTAGAGACTTCCCATCAGAATTTATTCAAACAGGAGTTTCTGCAATTGATGGACTTAACACTCTAGTTAGAGGACAAAAGTTACCTGTTTTCTCAGCAGCAGGACTTCCACATGCAGAACTTGCAGCACAAATTGCAAGACAAGCGAAAGTTTTAAATTCAGATTCTAAGTTTGCCATTGTATTTGCAGCTATAGGTATAACTTTCGAAGAAGCTCAATTCTTCGTAGATGAATTTAAATCAACAGGTGCCATTGATAGATCAGTTCTATTCATGAACTTAGCATCTGACCCAGCTATCGAAAGAATAGCTACACCAAGAATGGCTCTTACTTGTGCTGAATACTTAGCTTATGAAAAAGGAATGCAAGTTCTAGTTATAATGACTGATATTACAAACTATGCAGAAGCATTAAGAGAAATTTCAGCAGCTAGAAAAGAAGTTCCAGGTAGAAGAGGATATCCAGGTTATCTTTATACTGACCTTTCTACATTATATGAAAGAGCAGGAAGACTTAGAGGTAAAGAGGGTTCAATCACTCAAATTCCAATACTTACAATGCCTGAAGATGATAAAACTCATCCAATTCCAGATTTAACTGGATATATTACTGAAGGTCAAATTATCCTTTCAAGAGAATTATATAAGAAGGGTATAATGCCTCCAATAGATGTTTTACCATCACTTTCAAGACTTAAAGATAAGGGTATTGGTAAAGGCAAGACTAGAGAAGACCATGCAGATACTATGAACCAATTATTTGCGGCATATTCACAAGGTAAGCAAGCAAAAGAATTATCAGCAATCTTAGGAGAATCTGCTTTATCAGATACTGATAAGAAACTTGCTAAATTTGCAGAAGCTTTTGAAGACGAGTATGTATCTCAAGGCTTTAATACAAATAGAACAATTGAAGAAACTCTAAACTTAGGATGGAAGTTATTAAAGATGCTTCCTAGAACTGAGCTTAAGAGAATTAGAGACGAATACCTTGAAAAATATATGCCAAGAGAGGAAGAGTAGTCTATGGCAAAGCTAAATGTTAATCCTACTAGAATGGAACTCTCTAAACTTAAAAAAAGATTAACTACCTCAACAAGAAGTCATAAGCTTTTAAAAGATAAACAAGATGAATTAATGAGACAATTCATTAACCTTGTTAAATATAATAATAAGCTAAGAAAAGAAGTGGAAGATAATCTGCAAGGTTCCCTTAAGGATTTCGTTATGGCTAGAGCCGTTATGAGCTCTGAATTCCTAGAAGAAGCTATTGTATATCCTAAGGAACATATTTCTGTTGAAGTTGGCGAAAAGAACGTAATGAGCGTATCTGTTCCTGTTATGAACTTTAAGAGACAACTTGAAGGTGATGAAGGAAGTATATATCCATACGGATTTGCCAATACATCATCAGAACTTGATGATACTCTTTCTAAGCTTTATGAAATTCTTCCGCAATTACTAGAACTTGCAGAAGTAGAAAAGTCATGTCAGTTAATGGCTAACGAAATTGAAAGTACTAGAAGAAGAGTTAATGCTCTTGAATATATGACTATTCCTCAACTTCAAGAGACTATAAAGTATATTAGAATGAGACTTGATGAAAATGAAAGATCGGCTACAACTAGATTAATGAAAGTTAAGAGCATGATTGAACAAAGAGGTTAATATAAAAGGAACGCTTAAGCGTTCCTTTTTTTTCTATCTTAATATATAAAATAAAATTACTAAAATATAAGAAGTACTTGAAAAAAATTCAAATATATACCATAATTAAGTGTATAACTTATAATTAATCAGGGGGGATTAAATATGAAAAAGAAGATTTTAAGTGCTATGTTATCGCTTACATTAATTTTTAGTTTAAATACTACTGCTGTGTGGGCAGCTAGCAAAGATGATAGTACCAAAATAACAATAATTCATACAAATGATACTCATAGCAGAGTATTGTCAGCAGACGGTGGGTTTGGATTTGCAAAGATTGCAACTATAGTAAATGAAACTAAAAAGGAAAATCCAAATACATTATTAGTAGATGCTGGAGACACTTTACATGGAAAACCAATAGTTAATGTTAGTAAAGGTGAAAATGCTGTTAAAATATTAGATGCAGCTGGTTATGATTTTATGGTTCCAGGTAATCATGATTTTAACTATGGAAATGAAAGGTTAATGGAATTAAGTAAATTAGCTAAAAATTTTAAGATGTTAGATGCTAATGTAAAAAAGAATGGAAAAGATATGCTACCACCATATGAGATCGTAGAAAAGGGAAATGTTAAAATTGGTGTTTTTGGAATATCAACCCCGGAAACAGCATATAAAACAAATCCTGCTAATGTAAAGGATATAACTTTTGAAGATCCTATAAAGGTATCAGAAGAAATGGTTAAAGAATTAAAAGATAAGACAGATGTTATTGTAGCTTTAACTCATGTAGGGTTAGATGATAGTTCAGTTGTAACATCTAAGCAAATTGCTGAAAAAGTTAAAGGGATTGATGTAATAATAGATGGACATAGCCATACAACTTTAAATGATGGCTTAGTAGTTAATAATACATTAATAGCACAAACAGGTGAATATGATCAAAATCTTGGTGTAGTAGAATTAGAAGTTAAAGATAAAAAAGTTACAGACAAAAAAGCAAAATTATTAAATTCAAAAGATTATAAAGAATTAAAAGAAGATGAAAAAGTAACAGATTTATTAAAAGATATACAAGCTGA
Organism: Clostridium sp. ZBS15; assembly: GCF_023845705.1. NCBI lineage: Bacteria > Bacillati > Bacillota > Clostridia > Eubacteriales > Clostridiaceae > Clostridium > Clostridium sp. ZBS15. Next base: position 19,334 of record NZ_JAMQHY010000037.1, on the reverse strand, counting down.
AAATGACAAAGTATTTTCAGAAGTTGTTGCAAGCAATGATGTATTGCTAGATGGTGTTAGAGGAAATGTGAGAACTAAAGAAACAAACCTTGGAAATATAACAGCAGATGCAACTAGAGACATCACTAAAGCTGATATTGCATTTGTAAATGGAGGATCTTTAAGAACTTCAATAGAACCAGGAGATATAACTAAAGGAAAACTTGCAGAATTATTTCCATTTGGTAGTGTAGCACAAACTGTAAAATTATCAGGTAGTGATATAGTTAAGGCTCTTGAAGTATCAGTGGGGGCATATCCAACAGAACAAGGTGGATTTTTACAAGTAAGTGGAATGACATTCTCATTTGATCCAACAAAGGAAAAAGGAAATAGAGTTTTTGATGTAAAAGTTGGCGAAAATCCAATTGATTTAAATAAAGAATATACTGTAGCAATAAATGATTTCTTATCTCAAGGTGGAGATGGATATACAATGCTTAAAACTACTGTTGTAGGAGAATTTGCAACATATGATGATATTTTTGCAAAATATTTAAATGACAATGGTATGAAGAGTGATATTACTTTAGGTAGAATACAAGTTAAAGAAAATGGTAAACAAGTAGTAACAAATCAAAATAACGTAGTTTCAGTTCAAGCAGCACCAACAGTTCAAGAATCACAAGTATCTACTAAAACAGAAACTGTATATACTGTAATTGCAGGTGATAATCTTTCTAAAATAGCTAGAAGAAATAATACTACATGGCAAACATTAGCACAATATAATAATTTACAAAATCCAGATTTAATATATGTAGGAGATCAAATTAAAATTCCAGCATAATTTATTTTAGTTATATATAAAGCAGAAACATGATAAAAATGTTTTTGCTTTTTTTGAAAAATTATATTATTGAGAGTTTCTAGAGAAGTCAAATGCAAATTTAGTTGAAGCTTAAGAAATGAGTCATAAAGAATTAAATTAATTTTAATACGCTTTTTTCTATAATTAGAAAACCTTAATAATTTTGTAATTGATAAGATATGGCTTTAATAGTATAATCAAACGTGGATAACTTTAACTAATAGTATTTTTATTTAGCTAAGGAGTAGATAATAAAATGCAATATATATTAGCTATGATAGTTACATTATTGTTATCGCTATTAATTATGCCAATAGTAATGAAACTATCAATTAAATTAAAATTTACAGATAAACCAACAAAAAGAAAACAACATAAAAAAGAAACCCCATTATGTGGTGGAATAGTATTATACATATGTTTTTTTATTTCTTTTTTCTTATTTGTAAAAGATGATATAAAACAACAAATAGTTGTATTTATAGCAGCAACAGCAATATTATTAATAGGACTTATAGATGATTATTATAAAACAAGATTTAAAGAATTTGCTATACTTCCAAGATTGATTATTCAATTGTTATCAGCTGTACTTGTTTTTAAGGCAGGAATAGCATTTATGGGATTTACTAATCCATTTACTGGAGAATTTATAGAGTTAAGTAAAACCATACAATTTTTACTAACAATAACTTGGATATTTGGAGTCACAACTGTAATTAATTGGTCTGATGGTATGGATGGATTAGCAGGTGGGATTTCACTTATTTCAGCAATAACTTTTTTGGTTGCAGCAATAATATTAAGACAACAAGTATCAGCAGAAACATCAATAATATTAATAGGATCTATACTTGGATTTTTATGTTATAATAGGTACCCAGCAAAAGTGTTTATGGGAGATTCAGGTGCTAATTTTTTAGGATTCATATTAAGTGTTATAGCATTAGACGGTGCATTTAAACAAGCTACTGTGCTGAGTTTATTTATACCTATTTTGGCTTTAGCTGTACCAATATTTGATAATTTATTTGTTATTTTTAAAAGATTTTCAGAAGGAAAACCTGTTTATCAAGCAGATAGAAGTCAAATACATTTTAGACTTGAAGAAAAAGGATTCACACCAAAGCAAGTTGTAAATTACATAATGATAATAAGTTCTGTTTTTAGTTTAATTTCTATTATACTTTTACTTATTAAAATTTAATAATGAAAAGTACATATAGATTATGGATTATTTAAAAGAAAAACTTTACAAATCAAATAGAGTAATGTATAATTAGAAATAATTTCTTATCAAGAGTGGTGGAGGGACTGGCCCGATGAAACCCGGCAACCAATATATAATGTATATAAGGTGCTAAATCCTGCAGTGAATGACTGATAGATAAGGGTAATTTTATTTTAGTGTAGAAGTTTATTATGCCTAAAGGAATACCCTTTAGGCATTTTTTTTATCTAAAAAAGGGGGCAAAAAAAATGAATATTAAAAATTTATTCACAGACAAAAAGGTGGTTTTTTCATTTGAAATTTTTCCACCTAAAATAACATCATCCATACAAACTATTTATAATACATTAGATGATTTAAAAGGATTAAATCCAGATTATATAAGTGTTACCTATGGGGCAGGTGGCAGTGTTAAAAACAATAAGACTATTGAGCTAACTTCTCTTATAAAAAATAAATATGGAATTGAAGCAGTATCACATTTAACTTGCATTAGTTCAACTAAGAATGATATAGAATATTATTTAAGAGAATTTGAAAAGAATAATATAGAGAATATCCTTGCGTTAAGAGGTGATGTTCCTATAGGAAGTAAAATTACAGGAGAATTAAATCATGCTAACGAATTAATTAAGCATATAAGTGATAATGGACAATTTAATATAGCTGCAGCATGTTATCCAGAAGGCCATATAGAGCATAAAGGATTGTATAGAGAAATTGAGAGCATGAAGAGAAAAGAAGAGGCAGGAGCATCTTATTTTATATCTCAGTTGTTTTTTGATAACAATTTATATTATAATTTTCAAGACGAGGTTCGTGCTGCTAATATAAATTTACCTATTGAAGCTGGAATTATGCCTGTAACAAATAAAAAACAAATTGAAAGAATTTTATCTTTAAGCGGAGCATCACTTCCAGATAAATTTAAAAGAATAATGGAAAGATATGAGCATAATCCAGAAGCTTTAAGAGATGCTGGGATTGCTTATGCAGTTGAACAAATCGTAGACCTAATTTCTACAGGTGTGGATGGAATACATTTATATGTTATGAATAATCCATATGTAGCTAAAAGGATAAGCCAAAGTATAGAAAATATTCTATTAACAGTAAATCAAAATCAATTCGTTTAGGAGGATACAATAATGGAAAAAGTAGAAAGTTTTGAATTAGATCACAGAAAGGTTAAAGCACCATACATAAGAAAATGTTGTTTACTTGATGGTAAGCTTGGAGATAAGGTAACAAAGTTTGATATAAGATTTCTTCAACCTAACAAAGAAGAATTTGGTACAGCAGCAATGCATGGACTTGAACATTTATTAGCACATGAACTTAGAGCAAAATTAGAAGGTATAATTGATTTATCACCTATGGGATGTAGAACAGGTTTCTATTTAAGTATATGGGGTGATAGAGAAGCATCAGAAATAAAAGAAGCGTTAGAATACTCATTAGAAAAAGTTTTAGAAGCAAAAGAAATACCTGCTGCTAATGATATTCAATGTGGAAATTATAGAGATTTATCTTTATTTGGTGCAAAAGAATATGCTAAGGAAGCATTAGAAAGAGGCTTTTCTCTTAATATATACGGAGAATAAAATGTATAATACACAACAACTTAAAATACCTAAGGATGAAGTCCTTAGGTATTTAGGTTATAAAAAGCAAGAATTAACAGCATCAATAGATGTATTAATAGATGAAACTATAGATGAATGTAAGAAATTAATAATACCTAAATATGTTTGTGCTAAGTATAAAAACCATGCTAAAAAGGATGGGATATGTATAGAAGGAACAAGTTTAATATTAAAAGGAGAAGACATTAAAAATCATCTTCTTTATGCACAGGAAGTATTTTTTATAGCAGGTACTGTAGGGAGCAAAATAGAGAAAAAAATTAAGCTATATGAAACAATAGAATTGACAAAAGCTTTAATTTTAGATGCTTGTGCAACAGTAGCAATAGAAGAGTTTTTAGATGAAATAGAAGAAAAGATAAGATTAGATGTAAGAAAAGAAAACAGTGCTATAACATTTAGATATAGTCCGGGATATGGAGATTTGTCATTAGATATTCAAAGGGATATAGTGAATACATTAAAAGCAGATAAAGCAATAGGTCTTACAGTATCATCACATCATTTATTATTTCCTAGGAAATCAGTAACTGCAATAATTGGGGTTATTCCAAATGAAAAAGAGGAAAAACAAAGAGGATGTGAGGTTTGTAAGAATTATAACAATTGTAGTTTTAGAAGAGAGGGGAATAATTGTGGGGCTTAAAGAATTCATAAAAGATAATATACTTGTATTTGATGGGGCAATGGGAACAATGCTTCAAAAAAAGGGACTAAAACTTGGAGAAAATCCTGAAATATTTAATATAGAGGAAAGTGAAAAAGTAAAGAAAATTCATGAAGAATATATTAAAAATGGAGCCATGGTTATAACATCAAATACTTTTGGGGCAAATGAATTGAAATTAGAAAATACAGGATATACAGTTGAAGAAATTATAAATGCAGCAATTTCTCTAGCAAAAGAAGCTAAAGGAAATGATAAAGTCTATATTGCATTAGATATAGGACCAATAGGCGAACTTTTAGAACCAATGGGTACATTAAGTTTTGATAGAGCTTATGAAATATTTAAAAGGCAAATAGTACAGGGTGAAAAATCTGGTGCAGATTTAATATTAATTGAAACAATGACAGATCTTTACGAAGCAAAAGCAGCTCTTTTGGCAGCAAAAGAAAATACTAGATTACCTGTATTTTGTACTATGTCATTTGATGAAAATGGAAGGACTTTTACAGGATGTACACCAGAAAGTATGGCAATCACTCTGGAGGGCATAGGAGCAGATGCTGTAGGAATAAATTGCTCTTTAGGACCTAAAGAATTACTTCCAATAGTAAAAAGAATAAAGAAAGCAACTAATTTACCTATAATGACACAACCTAATGCTGGTTTACCTAAGTTATCTTTTGGTGAAGCGATATATGACATTACTTCAGAAGAATTTAAATATTGGGTAAATGAATTTGTTAAAGAAGGTGTAAGTATAATTGGAGGATGTTGTGGAACAACTCCAGAGTTTATTAAAAGATTAAGAGTTCTTGCGGACAATAATAAAAGAATAATAAGAGATAAAATCGAATTTTCAGCTGTATGTACACCATCAAATGTTGTTAAAATTGAAGGCATAAAGGTAATTGGGGAAAGAATAAATCCAACAGGAAAGAAGTTATTTAAAGAAGCACTTAAAAATAATGATATTGATTATATATTAAAACAAGCAATAGAACAAATAGAAGCTGGTGCTGAGATACTTGATATAAATGTAGGATTACCTGAAATAAATGAAAAAGAAATGATGAAGAAAGTAGTTAAAGAGATTCAGGGGATTATAGATGCACCATTACAAATAGATTCATCAAACATAGAAGCTATTGAGGTAGGATTAAGAACTTATAATGGAAAACCAATTGTCAATTCAGTAAATGGGGAAGATGAGGTATTAGAAAAGATACTACCTTTGGTAAAAAAATATGGAGCAAGTGTTGTAGGGCTTACATTAGATAAAAAAGGTATACCTGCTACTGCTGATGAGAGATTTAAGATAGCAGAGAAGATAGTAAAAAAAGCTAAAGAGTATGGAATAGAGAAACATAATGTATTTATCGATTGCTTAGTATTAACAGCTTCTGCACAACAAGCTGAAGTGAAAGAAACATTAAAAGCATTAAGACGAGTTAAAGAAGAATTAGGTGTAAAAACATTACTAGGAGTTTCAAATATATCTTTTGGTTTGCCATGCAGAGAATTAATAAATGAAACATTTCTAGCAATGGCAATAGCTAATGGATTAGATCTTCCAATAATGAATCCTAATAGTACTGGTATGATGGATGTGATAAATTCATATAATGTATTGGCTAATATAGATAAAGGATCAGAGAAATATATATCTATATATGGAAATGTAAAAGTTGAAAGAGGATTAAGAGATAATTCTAAAAAGAATATGGAAGTAATTAAAAGTGAAAATATTGATTTAAAATATATAGTGATAAAAGGATTAAAGGATGAAGCAGAAGAGGCTACAAAGCATATCTTAAAAACAATGAATGAACTTAGTGTAGTTAATGAAATACTAATACCGGCACTAGATGAAGTTGGGTTAAAATACGAAAAAGGTGAAATATTCTTACCACAATTAATACAATGCGCAGAAACTGTTAAACAGGCCTTTGAAGTTATAAAAAAGAGATTAGTTATTAACAAATCAAATAGTATATCTAAAGGTAAGATTGTATTAGCAACTGTAAAAGGGGATATTCATGATATAGGAAAAAATATAGTTAAAGTAATTCTTGAAAATTATGGATATCAAATAATTGATTTAGGTAAAGATGTATCAGTAGAAACTGTTGTAGATGTTTCTTTGAAAAATGATATTAAATTAGTTGGTCTTAGTGCTTTAATGACAACAACGTTAAGAAGTATGGAAGAAACAATTAAAGGATTAAGGGATAATGGCTATAAAGGAAGAGTATTTGTAGGGGGCGCAGTATTGACTGATGAATATGCGAAGCAAATAGGTGCTGATTATTATGCCAAGGATGCCAGAGAATCAGTTGAAATAGCAAAAAAAATATTTGAATAATTTTAAATGAATGTTGATATTATAGTATAAAGCTCATGGACAGAGGAATTTACTTTAAGAAATCTAAAAATAAAGATTTAAAAGACTAGGAACTATCTGAATGCATAAATATGTTTTGGATAGTTTTTTTTATGCATTCAGATAGTTCAGAATTTTTAAAAGTATAAATAAATCCAAGGTTATATATTTTGAAATTAAGAATTATATATGTAAATGTTTAAATAGAAAAATCAATATATTAAATAAGGCTATGTTTTAGCAGAGTGTTGATATATGCATAAGCAAAGTGGGCTGAGTAATTGAATTTAGGAATGCTAAAATGAGTATAGTC
>NZ_JAMQHY010000037.1:0-12207 GCF_023845705.1 Clostridium sp. ZBS15 | reverse complement strand
TTTACCTATTGCATATATCAACACACATTTAAAACAGAGCCTTAAATAAAAAACTTAAAAACTAAGTTTACACAAGTAACACATGATGATATACTAATGTATATACATTAAAGGGGGGATTTGTGATGAATAATAAAATTAAACAAATGGTTTATGCAGCATTATTAACTGCATTAGCGATAATAATACCTATACAATTTGGATTCTTAAAGATAGTAATGCCACCATTTACTGCTACATTAGCTTCTCATGTACCAATGATGCTAGCAATGCTTATATCGCCAGCGGTATCTATAGTAGTAGGGATTGGTTCAACACTAGGTTTTTTAATGTCAGGTATGCCAATGGTAGTAGTATTTAGAGCAGCAACACATATACTTGTAGGATATGTTGGAGCTAAAATTATTATGAAAAGTAAAAATTATAAAAAAGCTACAATGATTACAGCACCTGTTCACGGTATAGCAGAAATGATAGTTGTAATCCCATTTATAGGACTTGATCCTTTTCAATTATTAATAGTTACAGCAGTAGGAACTATTATACATCACTTTATAGATGGAGCAATTGCGTATTCATTAGCAAAAGCTATGTCAAAAGCAAGAAAGACAGACATATATCATGTTTTTGGGGAGTTTTTTGAGTATAAAGATATAAAAGCAAAAATTTAAAACATAATAAGCAATAAAGAGGTATTCTAAAAAGTTTTAGAATACCTCTTTATTCTAGATTTAACGTTTTCACTTTACTTATACATATATATAAACTCTGTTAAAACAAGCCAATGTTTTTATAATTTACTAAATATACTATATTATTATGATTAATATTTGGATATAATTGATATGTTAAGTTATTTTTATAAGAGGTAAAGTATGAAAAATGAATTATTATATGAAGAAGAAGTATTAGAAGAAAAAAGAAGTTTAATTTTAGAAGAATTAAATGAAAAAAGAATTAATAGAGAAAAAGTAAATGCAAAGATTAGATATTTATCTAAAGAGTCCAAGGGAAGTTATAATGAAGAAAAGGAAACCACTGAAAAGATATATGGTGTATTACAAAAAGATATAGATGGATATGAAGAAGCACTTGAAACACCGTATTTTGGTAGAGTTGATTTTGCAGAAAAATTTGGATTTGAAGAAAATATATATATTGGAAAGAAAGGAATTACTAATAATATAAGAGGTGAAGAAGTTGTAGTAGATTGGAGAGCACCTATAGCTGATTTATATTATAGTGGAACTGGTGGAGAAGCATACTACAAAGCTCCAGCAGGATTAATTGAAGGAAAACTGTTACTTAAAAGAAAGTTTTTATTTGATGAGGGAAAAATTAAAGATATATTTGATGATTCATTAAATGAATTAATGATAAATGGAGAAGAAGGAACAGAACTAGTAGATGAATTTTTAAAAATTAATCTTGAAGAGAGTAGAGGGAAAAAGTTAAAAGAAGTTGTTTCTACTATACAAAAGGAACAAAATGAAATCATAAGATGGCCTAAGAATTTTCCAATAATAGTTCAGGGCTCAGCAGGATCTGGAAAAACCACAATAGCTCTTCATAGATTAGCATATCTTATTTACAGATATAAAGACAGTATGAACGGAGACGATATATTAGTATTAGCACCAAATAAATTATTTTTAGACTATATATCCGAAACATTGCCTAATTTAGGTGCAGAAGAAGTGCAACAAAACACATTTGAAGAACTTGTAAAATCTAAATTTAAGCTTAAAGGAAAAATTTATAGTAAGGATGATAAGCTTAGAGCCATAATGGAAGAAGATGATGATAATAAAAGAAATTTTATAATAAGATCTGCATGTTTTAAAGGCTCTATTGAATTTAAAAATATGATAGATAAATATATTGCATTAGTAGATAGTAGTACAAGAGAGATAGAAGATATAACTATAGATGGATATATTATTTTTGAAAAAAAAGAAATAGTTAAATTATATTTAAAAGATTTAAAATCTTATGCTATAAATAAAAGAAAAGACGAAATTAAGAGATATTTATCTTTGAAAATAAAAGAAAAAATAGAGGTTTTATTGTATTCAATTGATTTTAGATGGGAAAGTAAAATAAAAAATATAAAAAATACTTGTGAAGATTTGGTTGAAAGAAGAAGGCTATTAGTAGAAGAATATGATAAGAGAGATGAAATTAAAAATCATATATTAAAAAATTATAAGAAACAATTTAATGAGTATTTTAAAAATTGGAAAGGTATAGGCGTTAGTGATATATATTATAAATTTTTTACTGACGATCTTTTTGATTTTATAGGACCAGAAGATATTTCTAATGAATTATTAGATTTTATGAAAGCGGATTTTTTAATTAATCATGAAAATAAGATTATTGATGAAGATGATTTAGCACCTCTTTTGTATATAAGAAATTTATTAGAAGGAATTGATGAAAAAGAAAAGTTTAAACATATAGTTGTAGATGAAGCACAAGATTATAGTCCATTTCAAATACATTTAATAAATTCATTTTCTAAAGGTAATTCATTGACTCTAGTTGGTGACTTAGCTCAAGGAATTTATTATTATAAAGGGTTGAAATGTTGGGAAGACATAACTAAAGACTTGTTTAAAGATAAAGCAACTTATGTTCAATTAACTCAAAGCTATAGATCCACAGTAGAAATAATTGATTTTGCAAAGCATACTTTGAAGGCTCAAAAGTTAGGTCTTAAAGATGCAAAAGCTGTATTAAGACATGGAGAAGAGCCAAAAATTATTAAATTTGATGAAAGTGAAAAAAATATTTACAAAATTATAGATAAAATAATTGAAAAAATCAGAGAATTAGGTAAAATTAGTATAGCTATAATAACTAAAGACTCTAAGCAAGCACAAAAAGTAGAAAAGATTTTAAAGAATAACAGTGCATATAAATTTCAACGTATAAAAGGAAAAGAAACTTGCTTTTTAGAGGATAATGTTATAATACCATCTTACTTAACTAAAGGATTAGAATTTGACTGTACAATTATATATAATCCAAGTAAGGAAAATTATCAAAATAATATATTAGATCAAAGACTATTATATGTTATGTTAACTAGAGCGTTACATTATGAATATATTTTAAAGCTTGATTCATTAACTCATTTAATTGAGGAAAATAATTAAAAAAGTATATTCATTAAAAATAAAAGTGCATATAATAATAGCAACTATGGAAGCTTGTTATATGTTATAAACTTATATATTTTATAAAAAAATTAAGAGGTGAACAAAATGGAAGAAAAAGAGATAATGTCTTTTAAAGATGAAACTGGAAATAAGGTTGATTTTGAAGCAATAGCTAGAATTTATTTAGATAAAATAGAATATCTATTACTATCACCAGTTGATGATTCATCAGAAGATGCTAATATTTTTGCATTTAGAGTAGATACAGATAAGGATGGTAAGGAAGAGCTAAATATTGTTGAAGATGATAAAGAATTTGAAGCAATAAAAAAAGAATATAAAAAATTATTATATTAGGAGAGGATAGTAAATGAAAAGTTCTGAGATAATAGATTATTTAGAAAAAAACGGATTATCTGAAATTGAAGAAATAGGTCAAACTGATGAATATGCACTAATTAAATTCTTTTATGATTTTGATAAAGAAGAAATAGATGCAGCTGAAAATTATTCTAATGAAGAATGTGATTTTGATGACGAGAGTGATGAGTGGTACAATGATTTTTATATGCCTTACTTAAAAGATATTGCTATGGATAATATAGAAAGCATAATAGAAGATTCTATGGAAGATTTAGATGTTGAAGGAAAGTATAGGCAAGTAGAAAATGAGACTAGAAATTTGGGATACGTAAAGTTTATAGCAGCATTCGCTAAATGTGATAGTGAAGTAGATTTAGACGAAGTTTTAAATGATTATAATGATTAAAAAAATAAATAATAGTATAATAATTCTATTGAATTAAAACGAAGTTATGATATAATAAAAGTGTAGTTTTCCTAAGATGTTCGCATAGCTTATTATATTCAACCTACATGACATTTTCGGGATTTGTGACATACTTATGTCTGTCAGGCTTCTCTAAATTAATTTACAGAAGAAGACAAAATTAAGTTGAACTTAACCCACCTGCGAGGCGCAGGTATGAATATGTAAGTAAACGGCATGTTGGGAGCTATTGTTTATGAATTAAAACACCTCATTATGAGGTGTTTTTTTATTCTTTAGTAAATTATAAAAATCTTAAATCTGTGGATAATTTCTAGAATACTATGTTTTAAAGGTGTAGTGAGTACCCCTAAAGAATAAAAAATGATCATATGTAAAAAATGTAAAATTCAATTATAGATAATTTAAAGTATAGATTAATTTATAAATAAAGAGTGAATTTAATAATAATAAGTCATTGATTACTAGATTGGAATTAATATTCTAAATACTAAATATCAATGACTTATTAATTTAATATAAAAGTTAATTATTAAAGAGAGTAATAATAATTTTTATAGTTAAATTAAGCAATTGCTAATCTAACCATATCTAATTTATATTTTTGGTGTTTATGTTGTAGAGAGAGTATTTTTTGATATTTTGCAATATGCTTGTCTAAATTTTTAGATAAAACAATCATTAAAGTGTTTCTTGGATTAAACCAAACTAATAAGAAATTAAGCAATTTTTTTCTAATGATAATTTTTCTTTTTAATTTTAGCAAATCTTTAATTTTCAATTATATCACCTCTTATATTATTTATTATTAAACTAATAACACATGTATACTTTCTTAAGCAGTAAATTGAATTTTAGGTCAATTAAGTAATTTATGTAAATTAATTATAAACAAAATGTAGCCTTTTGTAAAAAGATTTCGCTATACAATTACCGACATTAATTACCAAGAAAATGAGGTTTAAATACACAATATTACAAAAATAGAAATAAAGTACAAAAAAAGAAATAAATTCAAGAAAAAAATTATCTTAAAAATTTACAGAAAAAACTAAAAAATGTATATTTTCAAAGCAATTTATAATGATCAGTATAATAAATATGTTTAAAATTACACAATAAAATAAAAAATAATGTCGTAAGTTTTTTTGTTGATTATATTTTTAAAAATAGGTAAAATTAGTGATATAGAAAGAGAAAGGATGTATTTTAAAGTGAAGATTGAAAATATGAAAATAGAAGAAGTAATAGAACAAATTAATTTATTATATAAGAAAAGTAAAGAGGCAAGTTTAACAGAAGAAGAGAAGGAGTTACAACAAAAATTAAGAAAAAGATACATAGATAATGTAAAGAAAAACTTTAGAGCTCAATTAGATGGTATAGAACTGAAAAATAAATAAAAGGAATGATGGAGAGTGGCGGTTTCGGTTAAAAGATTGATAAATGATTTTGATTTAGAAGTATTAGTTGAAGGAAATGAAGATATAAAAATCGAAGTAAATGATGTAAATAGACCAGGCTTACAATTAGCAGGATTTTATAACTACTTTGCTCCAGAAAGAATACAAATTATAGGTAAAGCTGAATGGAGCTTCTTACAAGATATGCAAATTGAAGTAAGAAAGAAAAGAGTTAAAAAATATTTAAGCTTTAATATAACTTGTTTAATAATAAGTAGAGGTTTAGAGCCACATGAAGAATTTATTAAAGAAGCAAGAAAGAATAATATATGGGTATTAAGAAGTAAGTCTGTAACAACAAAACTTATAAGTAAAATAACACTATATCTAGCAGATAAATTAGCTCCAGAAACTAGATTACATGGGGTATTAGTTGATGTTTCAGGAATTGGAATATTAATAACTGGAGAAAGTGGTATAGGAAAAAGTGAAACAGCCTTAGAACTTATAAAAAGAGGTCATAGATTAATCACTGATGATGCTGTTGATATTAGAGAAAGTGATGGAACATTGATAGGAAGTTCACCTAAGATAACAATTGGTATGTTAGAAGTAAGAGGAATAGGAATTATTGATGTTACTCAACTTTATGGATTAAGTTCTGTATTAGAAGAAAAAGAAATAAAACTAATAATGCATTTTGAACACTGGAAAGATGACAATGATTATGATAGATTAGGAATAGACAATCAATATATGGACATATTAGGAATTCCTGTCAAAAAATTAACTGTACCAGTTAGACCAGGAAGAAATATTGCTGTAATAATAGAGGCAGCAGCAGTTAACTACAGATATTCATTGATGTCTAAAGTATCTCCTGTTGATATAATAGAAAATAGAATGAGTTCAGTAAGTGATGAAGCTTAAAATTTAAACTAAGTTTATTTAAATATATGATAAGTTTTCTTTAAAGTAAAATTTATCAAAAGAGAGAAGAGAGGATTAAATATGAAATCAGAAAAAAACAACAAGAATGTATGGAATAAGTATGAGGAAAAGGGAGTAAAAGAAATCTTTGATTTTTGTGATGGTTACAAAAATTTCATGTCTATATGTAAGACTGAAAGAGAATGTGTAAAAGAAGTTATTAAGATGGCAGAAAGTAACGGTTATAAAAACATAGATGATATAATAAAAAATGGAGAAACTTTAAAAGCTGGAGATAAAGTATATGCTAATAATAAAGGAAAAACTATTGCTTTATTTATTATTGGTAAAGAATCTATGGAAAAGGGACTTAAAATTTTAGGCGCTCATATTGATTCACCTAGATTAGATGCAAAGCAAAATCCACTTTATGAAGATAATGAAATGGTATTATTAGATACTCATTATTATGGTGGAATTAAGAAATATCAATGGGTTACATTACCTTTAGCTCTACATGGAGTAGTAGTAAAAAAAGATGGTTCAATAATTGATATTTGTATTGGTGAAGACGAAAATGATCCAGTTGTTGGAGTATCAGATTTATTAGTACATTTATCTGGAGATCAATTACTTAAAAAAGGAAATAAAGTAGTTGAAGGAGAAGATTTAAATGTATTAGTTGGTAGTATGCCTTTAAAAGGTGAAGAAAAAGACAGTGTTAAAGCTAATATATTAAAAATATTAAAAGAAAAATATGATTTTGAAGAAGAAGACTTTTTATCGGCTGAAATTGAAATAGTTCCAGCAGGAAAAGCAAGAGATTATGGCTTAGATAGAAGTATGGTTATGGCTTATGGTCATGATGATAGAGTATGTTCATATACTTCATTAATGGCTATGTTTGATATTGATGAATGCGATAAGACTTGCTGTTGTCTTTTAGTTGATAAAGAAGAAGTAGGAAGCATAGGGGCAACAGGAATGCAATCTAAATTCTTTGAAAATATAGTTGCTGAAGTTCTTGATAAAGTTGAAGGATTCTCTGATATTAAATTAAGAAGATGTCTTAGCAATTCTAAGATGTTATCTTCTGATGTAAGTGCAGCTTTTGATCCAAATTATCCATCAGTAATGGAAAAGAAAAATTCAGCATTCTTTGGCAGAGGTATGGTATTTAACAAATATACTGGAGCTAGAGGAAAATCAGGATGTAATGATGCAAATGCAGAATATATGGCTGAACTTAGAAGAATAATGGAAAAACATGATGTTTCTATTCAAACAGCAGAACTTGGAAAAGTTGATGCTGGTGGTGGTGGAACTATCGCATACATTTTAGCTCAATACAATATGGAAGTTATAGATTGTGGAGTAGCACTTTTAAATATGCATGCACCATGGGAATTAGCAAGTAAAGCAGATATATATGAAACTATGAGAGGCTATAGAGCCTTTTTAATAGAAGCATAGAAATAAAAATAGTATAGTTCATATAAAGAGATAGTAATTTTTTGATAAATTTTTAATGGTTTAATTATATAAGGAACTATTCATAATGCTTAAAATGCAATATGAGTAGTTCCTTTTCTGTTTTATTAATTAAGTAATAATTATTTTATATTCAAAGCACTTAAAAAGTTTTCTAAGTAAATTGAAGGCATAGTCATGCTTCCAATATCACCATGTTTTTTATCATCTTTTAAATTACCATGAAAATCTGAACCACAAGAAATTAGTAAATTATTTTCTCGGGCTATATTTATGAATTTCTCTTCTTCGTCTTTTGTATTTTGAAAATAAAATGCTTCCAATCCATCTAAATTCATTTTTAAAAACTCATCAATTTTGGAATTGCTTATAAGTTTTGGATGAGCTAAAAACACTAATGCATTATATGATTTTAAAAGGCATATACCATCTTTAGTGGATAATTTTAGAGTAGGAACATAAGCTTTACAATCTTTGCCTATAAAGTTTTGGAAGATATATTCGTTATCGTATGGATAACCTGCATTTATTATTGCTCTAGCAATATGAGGTCTAGCTATAGTATCTTTTCCATTAGATAATACGTCATCAAAATTAATTATTATGTTAAATTCAGTTTTAAGTTTTTTAATAATTTCTTTAGCTCTTATAATTCTATGATTTTTAATTTTATTAAGTTCGTTTATTAGTTCAGAATTATTGTAATTATTATCTTTAAAAAATCCAAGTAAGTGAATGCTTTCATTATTATACTGAGTAGATAATTCTATTCCAGGAATAATTTTAACATCTAATTCGTTACCGCATTTTATTCCAGCATCCAATCCTGATAAAGTATCATGATCTGTAATTGCTAAGTAAGAAACAGAATTTTGTTTAGCTCGTTTTACCACTTCAACAGGAGATAATAATCCATCTGAACATGAAGTATGTACATGGAAATCTATTTTATACATATATATAAACTCCTTTCTGTTATATAATTTTAAATTAATTATTTTTATTTTTTAAAAAATTATAAAAACTACATTAACTAGTCTGTACTAAAATATAATTAGAATTAACAATATAATACCATTAATATAAGAATACTATACAATAATTATGAAGATTTTGAAATCATTTTTATAAAATAAGAGGATATTCCAAATTAAAGTTGTTATTTTGAAATATCCATTTATTTTATTTTTCAATAGGCTTAGACTCGGTATGAATGCAGAAATTAAATAAATTATATCCAATAGGTAGATTTTCCATTGATACTATATCTTCTGTATAATTACCATCCCAAGGTGATAAAGTTATAAGATTTGAATTAAAGACTTTTATTAAAAAAATATTATCCTTAAATATTACTTTAATTCTAAAAGGTTCTCTTTCATTAATTGCATCAGAAGTTTCTAAATAATTATCAGTAATTAAACTATTTAAAAAGTTTTCTACTATAAGTTTGTCATCATCAGTAACTTTAATTTCTTTATATAAATTTTTATCAAATACATAAAGTGAAAACTCTTCATTATTTAATACTTTTTTTGTAAGCTGCTCAGTATAATAATGATTATTAGGTTTTTTAGAAAAATTTATGTATTTAGCATTTGATAAACTACAGCCCATCATAATTGTGGTATTTAATAAAATTAGTAAGATAACAATAAATTTTTTCAATGAATAAACCTCCTAAAAATTACTTTTATTTAATAAATTTATTCAAATTAATCATGTTTAGAACTCCAGTTTTTATATTATGAAATTTAAATTAAGGACATATTTTAGTAGAGTGTTGATATATGTATAAGCAAAGCTGTATGGAGTAATTAAAAGTAATTTTAAATAAAATAAATTTATTATTGTGATATTTATAATTTTAATGAGTATGAATTATACAAAGAGATAATAATTTAAAGGAGGATATATGCATATTATTGCTACAGTAGGACCTAACATAATGGATAAGAAAGTATTAAAAGATATATTTTATAGCGGGGCAAATTCATTAAGATTTAATTTTTCACATGGTAGTAGTAACGAGTTTTTAGAATATATTGAAATGGCAAAGGCAATAAAAGAAGATGTAGTTATAATATTAGATTTATGTGGAAGCAAAATAAGAGTTTCTAATAAACTTTGTGGTGTATACAGAATATATGACGAGGAAAAAGTTTATTTTTGTGGCGAAGATAAATATAAAAAAGTAAATCAAAAACTAAAAAATAATGATAAAATAGTTCCTTTGAATATAAATAATAATATTTTAATGGAAAATAAGTATGATGAAATAAGTATTAAAGACAATACTATGATATTTAATATATTAGGAGAAGAAGAGGGTTTTTTAAAGGCAATTACTGTAAGAGGTGGAGTTGTAAGAGCTGGCAAAGGATGCAATATAAAGGGTTTTGATAGAAGTAAAATAAAGCTTAACTTAAAAGATAAAGAGGATATCAAATTTGGAATAGAACATAAAGTAGATATAATATGTCAATCCTTTGTTGAAAATGATGATTGCATAGATGAAATAATAGAATTTGTAAATTTAAATAAAAAAGAAAAGTATAATCCTAAAATATGGGCTAAAATTGAAACTTTAGAGGGAATAAAAAATATAGATAAGATAATAGCTAAAGTAGATGGAATTATGATAGGAAGGGGTGATTTAATAGCTGAAACTTCCATAGAAGATACACCTATATATGAAGAATTTATAATAAAGAGAGTAAAAGAATATACTAATAAGGAAATTATAATAGCGACACACATTTTAGATAATATGAAAAGTGGAAAAATGCCATGTGTAAGTGAAGTGGAAAGTATATATAATTTTATTAAAAATGGAGTTGATGGTTTTTTATTAGCAGGAGAAACTTCTATTGGTAGAGCACCTATAAAAACAGTTAAATTTTTAAAAGACCTAGTAGAAAAGTATCATGGATAAAAAAATATGTAATATATTAAAAGATGGATTAATGTCTATAACATGGATAATTATAATGATAGTTACTTTTCAATTATTGAAAATGGTTTATAAAATGTTTGTTTTAAAATAAATAATTTAGAGTGTAAGATAAACAATTTTGTTTGTTAATAGAATTGTTTATCTTTTTATGTGTGAATTTAATTATAATATAGTCTGCTATCAATTGTTTTTATAGTAAAGTATTAACGTTTATTTAAGAAACAATCTAAGTCTTGTATTACTAGACTATATTTATGAATTAATCCTAATTCGAGTGTATTTTTTAAAATATCTTCATTTTTATATAAAGTAAGTTTAGATAAATTATCTTTACAACAACAAGCACAACTTAAAATTAAAAATTCAATTTTAGGTTTAATAATTTTAATTAGCTCTGTGTAAGTAAGATTATTTTCATTATATAAAAAATTTATAGGATTAAATTTATTTTTATTCATGTCATCTTTTAAATCATCTAATGCATCTATAAGATAAATCCATTTACCAAGAGAGTATCCTAGTGTATATAGTGTATTTCTTAAATTATAAGAATCGTCTTTTAAAGTATAGGGATAGTCTTTAAAAATATGTCCTACTAATGTACTAAATGGATCACATATTTCATCTATAGAGTTAAAGTTCTTATTTTTTTCTAAGGAACTTAAAGTATTAATGTTTGTTTTAATTTTTGTATTAATGGAACTTATTGATTTTGGAAATTTATTTTTATATTGTAATAGAAAAAAAGCTTCTAATTTGCTTTTTAATGAACAGTCATCTTCAGAATCATCTAATAATTTGTAATAATTTAAAGATATATTCATAAATGAAGCATAAGATAAAGATTTATTATCAAACAAAATAGTTCTTTTATAAACAGGATGAAATAAGCATCTAAATTCATTTATATTTATACTATTATCATTTAATGAATCAAATAATATTGCTAGAAATGTCATATCATAATTTAATGTTATTCTAGGAATGTTCCCAAAATTTTTTTTGATTTCATGACAGAGTCCGCAATAATAAGATTTAAAAATGTTAAAGTCTTTTACTTTTAATTCGTTTTTTAATGGAGTAACATAACCAAACAAAAAAATGCTCCTTAATAAATTAATATAAGTTCATTATATCACTATTGTAATAAATTTCCATAAAAATAATTGTTATTAAATAAAATTAATCTGTGTTTTAGCACAGTGTTAATATATAAGTAAAGCAAAGCAAAGTAATTAAAGATAAATGGAATATAAAAAATTTCATTTATTTTATTTTTTTATAAAAAACTCTTTACAAGTAATAATTACTATTATATAATAATAACTGTAGAAGAGATACAACAAAAGAAAAATAAATAGATTAAATATAAAAAATTAAAGAGTGTGTATAAATTAAAGAAAACAGGGGGAATTAAATTATGAAAAAATTTGTTTGTACAGTATGTGGTTATGTATATGAAGGAGAAGCAGC
>NZ_JAMQHY010000036.1:19276-58267 GCF_023845705.1 Clostridium sp. ZBS15 | reverse complement strand
TATACCTATAAATATGGAAAGTATAAAAATAATATTACCATATTCAATCTCTCTTTCATTGGTAGGAATTGTAGAATCATTATTAACAGCTCAATTAGTAGATGATTTAACAGATACGCCAAGTGATAAGAATAGGGAGTGCATAGGTCAAGGAGTAGCTAATATGGTATCGGGATTTTTTGGTGGAATAGCTGGGTGTGGAATGATTGGCCAAACTATAATAAATCAAACTTATGGTGGAAGAGGTAGATTGTCAACGCTTACATCAGGAACAGCAATGTTAATTTCTGTAATAGTATTAAATAAATTTGTAACTCAAATACCAGTAGTGGCATTAGGAGCAGTTATGGTTGTTGTATCAATAAGCACTTTTAACTGGGAGTCAATAAAGCGAATAAGGAAAGTACCTAAATCAGATACATTTGTAATGATATCAACAGTTATAACAGTATTATTAACACATAATTTAGCTTATGGAGTTATTATAGGAATAATTTTAAGTTCTATATTCTTTTCAGCTAAGATATCTGAAATTAGTATTAAAAAAATAAATGAAGATAAAAAAACAGTATATTTAGTGCAAGGACAGCTATTTTTTGCATCTACCTTAAAATTTATTAATAGTTTTGATTTTACAGAGGATGTAGAAACTGTAGATATAGATCTTTCAAAAGTTAGAATTTGGGATGAATCAGCAGTTGATAGTATAGATAAAGTAGTGATTAAATTCCATAAGAATGGAATTAAGACTAATTTAATGGGAATGAGTACTCAATGTTTAGAATTAATAGATAGAATGTCTGTTCATAATAAAGCAGGAAAATTTAATATGGTTAGTGATCATTAAATTTTATAGATTAAGGATACAAGTGACTTTTCATAATGCATAAAAATTCAATATTAAAAGTCACTTATATGTTTTATAGTAAAATTTTATTTAAAAACTTAATAATTTATAATATATTGGCAGTTATTAAATAAATATTTTTATATAATAATTTATTTTGATACCTCCCTTTTTTATTTTTTTAGGGTTTGTATTTATAAATAATATGTAAATAACTTAGGTTATATTTTTGTTTGAAGATTAAGAAATAAAATCTAGAGAATAAAAAAAGTATATTTACATTTTAGAGTGTTAACATTAAAATAGAAATTAAATTATTAAATTATTAAATTATGTGAGGCGAGTTATTAATGAATATAGATATGAAAAAATATGAAAGCGTATTTAAATCTTTATCAGATATTACAAGATTAAATATACTTAAAGAATTAAGTAAACAGGATAGCATGTGCGTATGTTCTTTAGTTGAACATTTTGATATACCTCAATCAAAATTATCATATCATTTAAAAATGTTACTAGATTCTAATCTTATAACTATGGAGAGATGTGGTAAGTGGAATCACTATAGTATTAATAAAGGGGAATTGGAAAAGTATTTATCTAAAGATGTTATGAGTGCTATTGTTAATTAATAAAATTTTATATAAAATTAAAAAAATATTGGAGGAGTGAAAACAACACATCAAAAAAACTTGATATGTTGTAGAGAGTAATGTATAATAATTTTATAGAGCTAGCTAGCAATAAAAAATTTTAATCAACAAATCAAAAAAAATTGATATATTATAAAGTAGTGAATATGTTGAAAGGGGGAATTAAAATTATGAGTATTATTTCAGGAACATTTCAGTTTTTGAATGATCAGGTGCTAAAAATGAAGTGGTTATCAGATATTATTAGATACATTGTAGAAAATATATTTGGCTTATCTATAGATGAAAGATTAGGGGGAAGTATTCACTTTTTTATATATGATACTATAAAAATATTTATATTATTATCAATTCTTATTTTTATAATATCATATATTCAAAGTTATTTTCCACCAGAAAGAACTAAAAAAATACTTGGTAGGATAAAAGGGATAAAAGGTAATATACTGGGTGCATTACTAGGAACCATAACACCATTTTGTAGTTGTTCTAGTATACCAATATTTATAGGATTTACATCAGCGGGACTACCTCTTGGAGTAACATTTTCATTTTTAATATCATCACCAATGGTAGATTTAGCATCATTTTTAATGCTTATGTCATTCTTTGGTTGGAAAATAGCCACTGCATATGTTTTAGTAGGATTAATTTTAGCCGTATTAGGTGGAACAATAATTGATAAATTAGGCTTAGAAAGTCAAATTCAAGATTATGTTAGAGAAATTGAAAATACTGATATAGATATTGAAGACATGACTAGAAAAGATAGAATATCATATTCCAAGGGACAAGTTATGGATATAGTTAAAAAGGTATGGCTATATATATTAGTAGGTGTTGGAATAGGTGCAGCAATACACAATTGGATACCGCAACCAATAATTGAAAGAATTTTAGGAGAGGGTAATCAATTTGCAGTATTAATAGCAACAGGTGTAGGAATACCAATGTACGCTGATATATTTGGAACACTACCAATTGCTGAAGCACTATTCTTAAAAGGTGTAGGAGTTGGAACTATACTTTCATTTATGATGGCTGTGACTGCTCTTTCATTACCATCTATGATAATGTTAAGCAAAGTGGTAAAACCTAAATTATTATCTATATTTATAGGCATTGTAGCAATTGGAATATTACTAATAGGCTATTCATTTAATATATTTGGATATATATTTATATAAAATAATTTAAATAAGGAGAGAAGTAATATGTTAATTAAAGTTTTAGGACCAGGATGTACAAATTGTAAAAAATTAGAGGCTAATACAAGAAAAGCTGTAGAAGAGCTAGGAATAGATGCAGAAATAGTTAAAGTAACAGATGTAAGAGAATTTATGAAGTATGGTGTAATGAAGACACCAGCTTTGGTTGTAGATGAAAAAGTGAAATTTTATGGAAGAGTTTTAAGTTCAGAGGAAATTAAAAAATATTTAAAATAGAATGTAAGGGTAAGACACATACTATTATATATTGAATATTATGTAGTATAAAGTTTAACAAATGTAGCAGGAACTTAACTTAAACTATTCCTGCTACATTTATTTAATGAGGTGGTTAGATGGATAAACTTATAGGAATATCAGGGAATTTAGTAGAATTAGAATATCCAAAAGGAAAGATACAAAAGAGAGTTATAGTTGGAGATGTATATGTAAAAGCTATATCAGATGCTGGAGGTATTCCAATTATAATACCAATTACAGAAACAAAATATATTTCAGATTTAGCAAGAAAATTAGATGGTTTAGTTTTAACTGGCGGAAGTGATATATCACCTTTTTTATATGGTGAAGAACCTTGTGGTGAAATTGATGAATTATCTCCAGAGCGAGATAAGTTTGAAATAGATTTATTAAAGGAATTCATATCATTGGAAAAACCAGTTTTAGGTATATGCAGAGGTATGCAATTAATTAATATAGCTTTTGGGGGAACTTTATATCAAGATGTGAAATATGTGCCTAATATAAATAATGAACATTGGCAAAATACAGATCCAATACATCCAATACATTCAATAAATATTAATAATAAATCTTCTTTAAATAAAATATTTGGGGATAATATATATGTAAATTCTTTTCATCATCAGATGATAAGAGAAGTTGCAAGTGGATTTAGATCTATTGCATGGGCATCTGATGGAGTAGTAGAAGCAATTGAAAAAGAGGAAGGCTCATATGTTTTAGGCGTACAGTGGCATCCGGAAGAAATGAGAGGAAATAAATTTAATATGAGTAATTTATTTAAAGAATTTATAAGTAAAACTTAGAAAAGAATATGGAGATAATATGAAAAAAGTTGATTTAACTGAAGGAAAAGTAGCAAAAGTAATATTAACATTAGCAATCCCTATAATGGGAAGTTCATTATTGCAGTTTGCATATAACTTAATAGATATGATATGGGTTGGCGGACTTGGAAGTAATGCAGTAGCAAGTATAGGATCTTCAAGTTTTTTTATAGGACTAGGATATTCTATAAATGCTCTAGTGGTAATTGGAGCAGGAATAAAAGTATCACATGCAATAGGAGAAAAAGATGAAAAATCAATTAAAGGATATATAAATTCAGGGATTTTGATAAATTTAATTTTAGGAATTATATATGCTTTGACTTTAGTTTTTTTAGGAAAACATTTTATAGGATTTTTACACTTGAACAATTCAGACGTTGAGAGTAAAGCATATTGGTATCTTGCAATTAGTGCTCCTATGATGTTTTTTACATTTTTTAATATTTTCTATACTAGAATACTAAATAGTTTTGGAAACAATAAAAGTGCATTAAAAATAAATGCTTTAGGAATAGTAATAAATTTAATATTAGATCCTATTCTTATATATGTTTTTAAACTAGAAGTAATAGGAGCAGCAGTAGCAACATTAGTTTCAAATTTTGTAATGTTTATAGTATTTAAAGTTAATGGTAGGGAGATATTTAAATTTGACTTTAATATTGGAATAGAAAAAGAAAAAGTATTAGAAATAATAAGGTTAGGATTTCCAATGTCTTTTCAAAGAATCTTATTCACATTAGTAAATATAGTACTTGCAAGAATTATAGCTATCTTTGGATCAGATGCTATTGCAGCCCAAAAGATAGGACTTCAAATAGAATCTATAACTTTTATGGTTATAGGTGGGTTAAATGGTGCTATTGCAAGTTTTGCAGGACAAAATTATGGAGCTAAAAAATTTAATAGGATTATTAAAGGGTATAGAAGTTCATTGAAAATAGGGATTATATATTCGATATTAACAGCAATAGCATTTGCTTTTATGCCAAGTGTTTTGGTAAAAATATTCATTAGAGATGAATCTACTATTTTAATAGCCAGTGGGTATTTACAAATAATAGCTGTTTCACAGATATTTAGTACTATTGAAATGGTATCTAATGGATTGTTTACAGGTATAGGAAAACCTAAAATACCAGCATATATTAGTATAGGTTTTACTATTTTACGAATTCCTATGGCTTTAGTGCTTACTAAATTTATGGGGGTAAATGGTATTTGGTGGAGTATAGCTTTATCAAGTATTTTTAAAGGAGTAATTTCTTATATCTTATATATATTACAAGTACGAAAGGAGTATAGATATGTTGGAAAATTTTAAACAATTATTTGAAAATAGTGAGTTATTGCAAGGCAGTGTAGGAATAGAGAGAGAGGGACTTAGAGTAAATAGAGATGGAATTTTATCATTAAACAATCATCCAAAAGTTTTTGGAGATAAGATGCTTAATCCATATATAACAACTGATTTTTCTGAAAGTCAAATTGAATTAATTACTCCAGCATTTAGTACTTGTGAAGAGACATATAATTTTTTAAATAATCTTTATGATATTGCTGCACTTGAAATTAGGGATGAATATATTTGGCCACAATCTATGCCTTGTGTAATAATGGATGATAAAGTAATACCAATTGCAACTTTTAATAAATCTCCTGAGGGAGAAAAATCAAGAAAATATAGAGAAAATTTAATTAAAAAGTATGGTGGAAAAAAGCAACTAATATCTGGAGTTCATTATAATTTTTCATTTAATGAAGATATGATAAAGAAACTACATGATAATACTAATACAGAACTAAATTATAGAAGATTTAAAGATAATATTTATTTAAAGGTAACAAGGAACTATCTTCGTTATAGATGGTTACTATTATATCTTTTAGGTGGAACCGGAATAGTTCATGAGAGTTATACAGGAGAATGTGTAAAAACTCTTCAGGAAATTTCGCAAGGGGCTTTTTCTAATGATGGAGCAATGTCATACAGAAATAGTGAATGTGGATATAAAAATAAAGTTGAATTATTTCCTAATTATACTTCTGTTAACAACTATGTTAAAAGCATTAATGGATTTATAAAAAATGATTTAATTGAAAGTCATAAGGAACTCTATAGCTCTATAAGATTAAAGGCAAAAGATAATAATAATTTATTTAATTCATTATTAGATGAAGGTATTAACTATTTAGAATATAGAAGTATTGATATTAATCCATTTGATAAATGTGGTATTAGTCTTGACGACTTGCATTTTCTTGAAATATTTAATTTGTTTTTACTAATAAGTGAAGAAGAGTCATATGATAATTGGCAGGAAGAGGCATATGATAATCAGAAGATAATAGCAAGATATGGTCAAAACAATGTTGAGCTAAAGAAAAATGGTGAAGTGATTTATAAAGAAAAATGGGCATTGGATATTTTGAATCAAATTCAAGAAATAAATAAAGAATTATCTTTAGGAAAAGATAGTTTAATAGATACAATGATTGATAAGGTTAAAGATAATAGATTAACATATACTTATAGAATTATTAATAAGGTTAAAGAAGAAGGTTATATTGATGCACATATTAATTTAGCTAAGAAATACAAAGAAGATGCTTATAAAAACAGATTTAAATTAGTTGGATATGAAGATTTAGAATTATCTACACAAATACTAATGAAAGAATCAATAAAAAGAGGAATAGAAACAAAAATTATTGATAAAAGTGAAAATTTTATAGTACTAAAAAAGGGTGATAAGGTTGAGTATGTAAAACAGGCAACTAAGACATCAAAGGATAATTATGTTTCGGTTCTACTGATGGAGAATAAGGTAGTTACTAAGAATGTATTAAATGAAGCTGGAATAAGAGTGCCAATGGGGATGGAGTTTAATTCTCTAGAATCAGCTATAGATAAAGTAGATATATTTATCAATACTCCAATAGTAGTAAAACCTAAGTCTACTAATTTTGGTATAGGAATAAGTATTTTCCCTAATGGTGGATCAAAAGACGATATAATTAGAGCATTAAATATAGGTTTTAAAAATGATAATACAGTTCTTATTGAAGAATTTATACAAGGAAAAGAATATAGATTTTTAGTAATTGGAGATAAAGTGGCAGGTATACTTCATAGAGTGCCAGCTAATGTTATGGGTGATGGAGTTAAAAATATAGTTGAATTAGTTAAAGATAAAAATTTAAATCCACTTAGAGGAAAAGGTTACAGAACTCCATTAGAAAAAATAGAAATAGATGAAAATGTAGAGTTATTTTTAAAGCAAAGTAATATAGATATAAATTATATACCTAATAAAGATGAGATAGTTTATTTAAGAGAGAATTCTAACATAAGTACAGGTGGAGATAGTGTAGATTATACTGATGATATTCCTGAAAGATTTAAAAATATAGCAGTAGAGTCTTCAAAAGCAATTGGTGCTAATATATGCGGAGTTGATATGATTATTAAAGATCATAGGGATGAAACATCTGACTATGGAATAATAGAACTAAACTTCAATCCTGCAATTCATATACATTCTTATCCTTATGTTGGAAAAGAAAGAAAAATAGCAAATGAAATATTAAAATTATTAGATTTAATATAAAGAAATAAGAAAAAAATCTAAAGGAAGATTTTTTTTCAATAAACCTCAACCAAACAAAATCTAAAATTCAAGGCAAGTTCACTTCGGTAAACAAGACGTTATCCCGCAAATGTTACAAGCTCCACAGAGCTAGTACACTTCGGGAAACTTTGTTTACCTAAATGTACATGCCTTTTTATTCTTTTAAGATGTATGTACTAAAAATAAAAAAATCCTTGATTGTAAACTTAGTTGGAGTTAAACATACTATTCTTTAGGGAATAAAACAAGCTAAATATAAATATACCAAGCCACTCATACTTCGTTTATGGCATATATATTTAATTGTTATATTCCTTTGTACTATCTTTAAACATGGAAGGTATAAGAGCTGCAACTAAAGAAGAAGGGCAGGGAAGAACAGCTCATATACTATCTGTGTATTCCTCTGTGGTCAAGGAAAGGTATGGACAATCTTAATAAAAAGTATTAAGTATAGATATAATTTTATAGTTAATGCTGCTTTTAATTAAGCTAGTCCAACCTAAAAATATAATGAATCAAGATTGCTTCAAACTTTACCTTTTTGGCATAAGTTAAAAATAGACAAGCGAAACGCTAGTCCATTTATTAACCTATGCTTATTTTTATTTAGATTATTTAAGTGCTTAGTTATTAACATTTTTTAGAAATAATATAGTGCATATGTTAATAATTCTGTTTATAAGAGTGTATATAGAATTATTAAAATATTTTAATTATAAGTATATAGTAGAGTAATTATTATTAGTAATACTGTTATTGTTACTATAGCTATACTGTATATATCATTTATTAATGGCACCTATTCAATCACCCCAAATAGTACAGGATATTACCTGTTATTTCTAAGTATCTATGAGTTTTACGGCAAGCTCCAACCTCATATCTACTAAGAAAATAACCAGGATTAATCTAGCCCTATATTTAGGTACCCGATTGGGTGCAGAAGATAAAAGACCTTTTGCTCCGTAAGCAGAAAATTAAGTAAGGTCATATATCTTCTTGTTATTCTAGGTATAAGTGCTGATCCTAAAGAAGAAGGACCAAGGAGTGCAGCACATATACCATTAAACATAATATTCTTAGCATTCGATAAAGCTTGATTAATCTTGATGCACAACATTAACCAACCTTTACCGAATTTTGTTCTAGAATTTTTACCACCGCTAAATGTATTGTGATTTTTAATAATCTAAGTTTTAATATTTATTCTTTAAAGACCGCTCTCGATAAAATTCGATAAATTGATAGCACTAAATTTAACGTATTTTAACGAGTGCTTTCATGTACTAATATTACCCCGACCGCCACCCCTAAATTATTTTTTCTTTTATCATGTTCTCTGTTTTGCAAATTAAGATTATATCATAAAAAAAGTTAATAATGTCAAGGAGCAGAGCTTTGGGGCAGATTGACATTATTAATTTTTTATAAGGTTTTTTATTTAGGCAAAACAATGCCTAAGGCTTGTCCTATAATTAAGTAGTTGATTTTATAGTAATTAAATAATTTTAAGGTTGTACTAATTTAGGAATATAATAATATAAAGGCATAGCCTTTATATTATTAGTTATATGTAATTAATCCATAGCTTGTAAATTCAGCTATATTTAAATAATCCTCACCAAATGATTTATAATCTATGTAATTTCTTATTGCATCTGGGATAGAATAACATTCTTCAAGTATGTACAAGCCATAATCTTCATAGCTGTTAATATTACAATCTAAGTTGTAATTATCTATATTTTTAATTGCATCTTTAATATTATTTTCAAATCCACATTCTAAAGCTGCTTTTACTATATCAATTTGATAATCTCTAAGCATTTCAAGATCAAGAACTATTTCATTTATAGTATTTAAATTATCGTATTCTGAAATACTCCAAACATGATCCAAACTTGATTCAAAATCAGTTATAAAATATTCCTCATAATTGATATTATCAATTCCTATTTCATTAAAACATTCTTTTAATTCATCATCTGTAAATGGAAGTGAAATCCATTTTCCAACTAATTCACCTTCATTATATTTTCCTAAATTAGTAACAAAAACATTAATATCAACATTACCCAATTTTTACACTACCTTTCTTATCTCTATATTGTTATTATTGCCAATAATTAAAAATATTATTCAATAAAGTGTATATAAAATAAATTAAATGGAAATAATATTAATAGGGAAAATTATTAAAAAGGGAATTTACTATTTGAAAGGAAGTATTGAGAAAATGAGATTTAATTTAGACACATCAAAGTTATTATATGAAGTGAGATATAGAAGCTTAACTTCAAAAGAAGGGTATACATATGAACAACTATATAGAGATGTAAATGGAAAATATTTTATAAATTTTATGGGTGGTAAAAATAGTGAGTATGCTGTTAAAACTTCTTATACAGATTCAGTTGGAAGAGAGAGTAACTATTTTATAGAAGAAAGTAAAATTGATTTATGGAGGAGAATTTCAAATCGTATGAAAGAAGAATATTCTAATGAATTTTCAATAATAGATTGGCAAAAGGAAGAAGAGGAATCTTTAGTGTGGGAACCTTATATTCCAATAGAAGAGTTACCTTTTTAATACATAAAGATTTTTAGGAGCTATAGCTCCTAAAGGTTTATATAATTGACAATGTTTAAATCTGACGTAGCAAAATATAAAATGTTCTTTGAAAATTGAATGATGAGTTATTTGTAAAATATGTTATAATAAGGATGGATTTGTTACGGTTAGGTCATAAGAGGAGATAGTGAAAAAATGAAGGGTGTATATATAAAATGCCAATTAAAACTATTATGATGATTCTATTCTGTATTGGAATTATAATATTACAAATTAATTTATCTAAGAAAGAAAATAAATGGTTAGGATTTGTTTTGCCGGGAATAACTTTTATTTTTTCTTTATTAACTGTTCTTGGTGAAGCTGTTTTTATAGGACAGAAATTTTATATTGTCCTTTTAAATTTACTCCAATGTAATATTCCAACTGCTATTTTATTATTAATTTATGTTTTTTGTAGAAATAAGAATATGATACTAAAAAAATGAGTATTCAAAATTTTTTAAGGGATGAAAACAGTTGAAGTTGTCATTTTTAATTGGCTCAGCTATTGTAATTATTGGATATTTGATAGGATTTTCATTAAATGACTGGAACATAACATTGAAAATTTCTGAATTTATAGTAGTTGGTTGTTTTGTTTTATCAGGTATATTAAATGGTACGTTCATTAGTGGTGATAGATTTAGAGCGAATTATTCAAAATAAAATGAATTTGCGGTATTTTTTTGTAAGCAATTTTAAAATTAAGTAAAGGAAGATTTTTTTCAATATTATTTTTAGGTAAAGATAATTCTTGATTTAAAGGCATGTACACTTCAGGAAACTTTGTTTACCTAAATGTATATGCCTTTTCTATTGGTTTAGATGTAACTATTGCACTTATAGATGTAGAAATGATAGAGATATTTAATTGAGACAGTCCATTAACGGCAATTGATTATTTGGATATTATAGATAATTATTACATATGTGGAAAATATAAATTATAATAAAGATAAAAATAACTAAGAGAGGGTGTCTGAAATAATAAATTTATTGTTATGTTTCACGAATAGAGCTATTGTAATAGCTTTAATTACAAGAACAATATATTTAATTAAAAATTACATTGAAAGTTTTAAAATAAGTGATGAAGAGGAAGATGAACTTGAAAAAAAATTTGAAGAATTAAAAAAAGATATGGATGATAAATTATGGCAATTAAATGCATTGGTTCCAGGTATTAAAGAATGGGTTGAAGAGGTTTTCGAATGGAGAATAGAACATAGCTTCTTAAGTTTTGTTATAGGATATATATTTTGTTTAGTACCAATTGTAAATTTAATAATAGCCCTAATCAATTTAAAATCTATATTAGAAATTGATTAAACTTTTAATTATAGAATTATAAGTTTGAATAATATAGTTTAAAAGGGATAAATGTAATTTTGTATATTGACTTAGATGATATTTTTTATATCTAGAGGTAACGGATATAAAAAATATTATTAAGGATGTATTAGTTTATTTATGTGTGTTTTGGGAAGAAAATTATATTATAAAAAGATAAATCTATGTAAGGGGTCAAAATCAAGGAATCAGATTGAATAGATTTATTTTTTATAAGGCACAAGTAGTTGCTCTAAATATGCCTAAGGCTTGTCTTACAATTAGGTTATTAAATTGAAGTATTACAGTAGTTTTAGAGCTTGTCCGTATCAATATTTTTTAAGTAAGGGCATTAACCTTCACTTTTTAGCAATTAGATGTAATCAAACCATAGGTGGCAAAAATAGTGAGTATGCTATTAAAAATTCTTATGATGAAACAGTTGTTTTGATGTAAAGTATGGATTTTAAAAATTATTTGGTACCTGGACTTTTAATTAGTGTACATTTATATAATTATCAGATTGTAAAATCGCATTATTCAAAAAATGAATTTGCGATTTTTTTAGTGCGTCATTCTAAGATTATGAGTAAAATTACTAATTACAAGGACAAACTATAGGCGTAATTTTGGCAACCACTTGTCCATAATCTAAAATAAAAATATTCAAACTGCTTAAAAGCTTTGACCACTTGAATATTGTTATTTTTAGATAATATAATATTGGTTCAAAAACACCATGCTAAAAGGCAACAAACATTTAAAATATGTTTATTGCCTTATTTTTATGCAACATTATTAGAATTATCATTAGATTTATTGGTATCAATAACAACTCCAAGTTTAGTTGATATTATAGTATTTAATTTATTAATTGAAGCACTTAAAGAGTTTAGTTGCTTTTCTAGTCGTATAAGTAGATATGCACTTACTGCTACTGGAAAGCCAACATTACCTATAAGGCTTACTAATTCATTAATATCCATGAAGCTCACCTCCTGCATAGAATATATGGATTTAGAGATAATATTTCATCTATGTGTGAAATTAATATTTATAACAGAGATGAAAATGGATATGTTTAGAAATAGAGGTAGTTGAGAATGAATAGTTGATAGTGTTGGAGAAATTTCTTTTGATGGAATTTTAAAAAATATGTTTTATTAAAAAAGCTGGGCTTTTAACTATAACTTTCAATTCTAATCTCTCAATTTTTCACTAAAAATATAGTGTAGTATGTTTTTTATTAAGTTTATAAAATAAATAATATAGGTTATAATTGAAGTAAGAAGTGGTGTTTTAAGAAGACTTATAAAACATTGATATTTTACAGTTAAAGGGGTGAAATGATGAGGTCCACTAATTATGAAGATATGATAATGAAAAGGGCTATGGATATATTTGCAGAAGATGGATTAAAGTTCTTTGGAATAGATAAAAAAGTTAAGGATACAGGATCTACTGAGATTGTGGTACTTGAAATCAAGAATATGTTTATGGATTATACTTTCTTAATGGAAGATGATACGTATATACATTTTGAGTTCCAAACAACTAATAAGGGTGTTACTGATTTAAGAAGATTTAGAACATATGAAGCATTGTTAAATATGCAAACTGGAAAAGATGTTGTAACTTATGTAGTTTACTCAGGAGATATTAAGAATCCTTTAAGTGGATACGAAAGTGGAATTAATTCATATAGAGTGAATGCTATTTCAATGGCTAATAAAGATGGAGATAAAATCTTTAATGATATAATAAATAAAATGAAATCAGGAGAAGAACTTAGCAAGCAAGACATTATAGCATTAACTTTTACACCGATAATGGGTGGAAAACTTAGTAAGGGTGACAAGATAGTAAATGCAATAAGAGTTGTTAAGGATATTGATAAGGATTATAGATATGATGTTGTCTGATAAAGGAAACTCGACTCATATTCATTCGCTGAGTAAGTTCCAAGAACCAAATGTAAAATTTGGACTTTCACTCATGTTTTTGCAAATAAGTTTTTAAGTGGTAAAGATTTAGAGAAAGTAAGGGAGGAGATTAAGATGACTGAATTAGGTAAAAGTTTAATTGAAGAAGGTAAGTCAGAGGGAAAACAAGAAAATTCAATAGAAATTGCAAAAAGAGCTATTAAAAAGGGGATGAGCAATGAAGTAATAAGTGAATTAACAGATTTATCTATTGAGAAAATAGATATAATAAGAAAAGCAATTAGTAATAATTAATTATTATAAGATTAATTAAAATTGGAGATTAAAGTGACTGAAATAGGAAGAAGTTTAATTGAAGAAGGAATTCAAAAAGGTATAGAAAAGGGAAGAGAAAAAGGAAAGTCAGAGGGTAAAGTAGAAAAGGCAATAGAAACTACGAAAAGAGCTATTAAAAAAGGCATGAGTAATAAACTTATAAATGAATTAACTGAGTTACCTATTGCGGAAATAGAAGAAATAAGAATGACTATGGAACTGTAAATAGTTTTGTGTAATTTATATATTTATTATTAAATATTACTGGAAATTTTCCAGTAATATTTTTTTATACTGTAAAACTAGAATTATTATTAGGTATAGAATTATTGAACATTATTTATTATATGTTCATGGTAATATTCTATAGCAATATCAACTATGGTACTTACACAAATGCCTATATCTGGATGTATGCTTTTTAGTTCATTTATTTTTCTTACTGTAGATTTTCTTAAAGTATAACTTCTTTTTATATTAGCAGCTTCTCCATCAATAGGAGGGGTAGATCCATTAGCTATAGGTGTATTTCTATTATCAAACAGTAGTGTATTAGAGCTAAGATTATTATTTTTTAAATTATTTTTATTAGTTTTATTATCAGGATCATTAGAGCTTGATTCGATTTTTTTATTTACCTCTTCTGTAGTTTTTATTAATAAGTTATTATCATTAATATTTTTATTTTCAGGAGCTAAATCATCTTCCATTGAAAATAATTGAATAGAGTTTTTATCAGTTGGTATGTAATCTGTAAAGCTACACTCTTCAACCTCTTCTTCATATGCTATATCATCTTTATCTATTTTAAATTCTTTTTTTCTCGCCATTAAATTTTTTCTCCTTATATTTATTTAAAAAATATATATGTTTGAAATTCTAAAAATCTAAAATTCTTAAGAAGAAAAGAATAAAAGAAGAAATAAATTTTAGAATAAATGAATTTTAGAATTTAAGAACTTAAGAATTTGCTTATAAAATGTGCCTTTAAGGAATTTTTTATTTTATATTTAGTATTTAAATTGGAATTTTAAATATATAAACATATATTTTATTTAACAATTAATTTTTATTGTTAATATTTTTTATGAGGTGTATGTTTATGATTAAAAATAATATTAAAATTTGTTCAGAGGACAGCGATTGTTTTGATAAAAAGCAAATAGCATTAGCCATAAGAAATGCTACTTTAAATGATTGCTTAGAATGTTCTTTACTTGGAAATGGAATTATAAGCGGATGTGAAAATTGTAGCTTAAAATTTATATGTGATGGTGTTGAGGATCTATCAGATGAGTATATTGAGCATACTACTAAAGTAGTAAGTACATTTAATTTTGATTAACCTTGGACACCACTAGGGTAGTACAAGGTGGCCTTGCCTTTATGGCATGGACATAGAACTTTAAGTAATTGAATATTTTATAGAACATAAAAAGAATTTTAAATATGATACTGCAGGTCTGTATTATATTTTGAATTCTTTTTTTATTATAGAAAAATGCTGAAATAATTATTTTAAAATACAAAAAACGTCCTTAGACAATAGGTTGTCTAAGGTGGACACCCCTGGGGAAGTCCAAGTGCAGCCCTTAGAACATGAACTGACTTTGGACATTTATGTCCATAAGTGGACTCCTTTGTGGAAGTCCAAAGTGAACTGGGTATTAGTAAATGTTTAGTTAGCGTAGCGTTATACATATGCACTCCAACGGGTACCTAAATATAGGACTAGATTAATCCTGATTAGTTCTTAGTAGATATGAGGTTGCAGCTTGCCGAAAAACTCGTAGATGCTTAGAAATAACAGGTAATATCCTGTACTATTTTGGGTGTTGGCATAAGTGCCCAAAGTATTAATTTATAGTAGAGAGGTAGTAGAAATAATAGTAATAGACTAATAAAGAATTAATTAATATTAGATTTATAAAAAAGATTAAATAATAGAATATGTAATTTTAAATGTTAGAAAATGATCAGTTAAAAATGTATGAATTTGATTAAGAAAATTAATTTATATGAGTTGTAAGTGTTATAGCAAGAAATTAGATGAAGTTAAATGAATGATGATAGAAGAGGGGCATTTACTTAGACAAGTTTTATTTAAGGCGACTTTGGAGCCTTTATTAAAGATTGTCTAAGTATTCCTTTCTGTCCACTGAATAGGTGGACTGTGGCGGAGCAAAGGTAAATCGCAAGGGAATGGTGCGGTTAGAATGGGGTGGGGTGGATTTTCTTTTGCGGAGTTTTATAATAAGATGATTAATTAAAAATAATTTTTATACTAACTATTATGTGTAGTTTATTGGAATACTGTATTCATAGTATTAGGTATAGAGGTTTATATATTGTTTAGTTATAATATTATTTCATATAAATAGAATATTTAAATAGTTAGATTAATATTTTGTATAGGTAAGCATTACTAAGATTATAAGATATTAGTGCTAAAATATAAATAGAATTTGGTTAAGGATTAGTGAGGAGGATATTTATGATTAGTGATTTAAGACAAATAGAAACTTTATATAACGATATGATAAAATCAGATGAGTACATGTTATTGGAATTTAATGATTCAAAAATGCTTATTAAAATACCAGATGAAGGTGAATTTAAATTTACGTTATTTCATGGTACAAGTCGATATATGTTAGATAAATTTTCGAAAAATGGAATTATAGAATTTAGCAAAGAAAGTAAAATGGATTATCAATATGCTTTAAATATATTAAAGTGTTTAAATGAAATATCAAATAAATTTGAGTATAATATAAATCCAGTAACTCAATTAGCAATAAAAAATATAGATGATAGAGATAGAATAGATTATACGTATAAATATATGTGTTTGACAACTAATATAGGTAATGCACAAAATTATGCAGAAAAGTGTAATAAGGTAGGAGAATTAAATTGTGCTATATTAAATCTATATGAAGATATAAGAAATAACCAAGGATTAGATAAAATACCACAAGAATGTATAGCGTATATTAATGAATTAAAAAAAGCTGAAGATAGTGAAGGAGTAATATTATTTGTAAAGAATTTAGATTACAATTCTATATGTATGAACGAATCAGAAGAAAAAATATCATTTAAAAATCTTTTGAAGGGTGTAATAACTAATAAAGGATACAATATTCATTATCATGGAGATAATACTTTAGAGGTTGAGATCGTTCCTTATAGTAAAACAAAAGAAAAATGTAATGAATATTTAAATGATTTGAAAAAGCAATTGGAAAAATACAGAGTATATCCTTTGAGGAATGTAGAATTTAAAACAGAAGCTTTCAAAAATAAAATTAAAATTTTAAAAAGTGAAGAATATGGATTTTTAATGTAATTAACACTTATTAAATTTAATTAGCTTCAATGTATATAATTAAATTATTATAAGATTTATATTTAGCATTAAGGTATAAGTAGTAATTAACTAGGAATGAATTTACTTGAATACTTTCATTCTTAGTTATTGATTTTGTTCGCATTAAGGAATAATATTAATATATAATAATTATGTAAAAGAAAGGAGTTTTACTGTGGATTATATGTCAGCTAGTGAAGCTGCTATAAAGTGGGGAATATCAAAGAGACGAGTTCAAGTTCTTTGTTCTGAGAATAGAGTTAATGGCGCCAAAAAGGTTGGAATCATGTGGGTTATACCTAAAGAAGCAGAAAAACCTTTAGATAAAAGAGTAGTAAACAATAATTAATATATAAGGAGAATATACTATGGCAATAAAGAAGAGCGAATTATACAGTTCATTATGGGAAAGTTGTAATAAACTTAGAGGTGGAATGGATGCCTCACTGTATAAAGATTATATTTTAACATTACTATTTGTTAAGTATGTAACTGACAAATATAAAGGAGATAGATTTGCAGAAATCATAGTACCAGATGGTGGTAGTTTTGATGATATGGTTGATATTAAAAATGATCCTAATATTGGAGAAAAAATGGATGTAATAATATCAAAATTAGCTGAAGCTAATAATCTTAAAGGTGTAATTGATGTTGCACAATTTAATGATGAGGAAAAAATAGGTAAAGGCAAGGAAATGGTAGATAAGCTTACAGAGCTTATTGGTATATTTCAGAATCCTAAATTAGACTTTAAAAAGAATAGAGCTGGTGGAGATGATATCTTAGGTGATGCTTATGAATACTTAATGCAAAACTTTGCAACAGAGTCTGGAAAGAGTAAGGGGCAATTTTATACTCCTGGTGAAGTTTCAAGAATAATGGCTAAAGTTATAGGAATAGCTAATGCAACTAGTTCATCGCAAACTCTATATGATCCAGCTTGTGGTTCGGGTTCTTTGCTTATTCGTGCAGCAGATGAAACATCAGTAAATATAACAATTTATGGTCAAGAAAAAGATGTGCCAACAGCAGGTCTTGCAAAAATGAACTTAGTTCTTCATAACAAAGCGTCAGGAAAAATAACAAGAGAAAATACACTTGCACATCCATTTTATAAAGATGGTGATCAAGATAGTAATGTACTTAAGCGCTTTGATTATGTTGTAGCAAATCCACCTTTTTCATTAAGTGCATGGGGACAGGGGTTTGATCCAAGTAATGATTTATATGATAGATTTAAAGATTATGGTCAACCACCAGAGAAAAATGGAGATTACGCTTGGTTATTACATTTAATTAAATCAATGAAAAGCACTGGTAAGGGTGCTATAATCTTACCACATGGTGTTTTATTTAGAGGTAATGCAGAAGCAATTATAAGAAAAAATATTATTAAACGTGGATATATAAAGGCGATAATAGGATTACCTGCCAACCTTTTTTATGGAACAGGTATACCAGCGTGCATTATAGTTCTTGATAAAGAGAGTGCTGATTCAAGAAAAGGCATATTTATGATAGATGCAAGTAAGGGATTTGTTAAAGATGGCAATAAAAATAGACTAAGAGAACAAGATATTCACAAAATAGTTGACGTATTTACTAAACAATTAGAAATACCTAAATATTCAAGATTAGTATCTTATGATGAAATAAAGAATGATAATGATTGTAATTTAAATATACCACGTTACATAGATAGTAGCGAGGCTGAAGATCTTCAAAATATTGAAGCACATTTAAAAGGCGGTATTCCAGAATCAGATGTTGATAGATTTGAAAAATATTGGTCAGTTTATCCATCACTTAGAGCTGTATTATTTTCAGAATATGATAGATCAGGGTTTTTAAAACTTAATATAGCTAAAGATGATATAAGAAATACTATATTTGAACATAAAGAATTTATAAATCATGCCAAATCAGTATATTCTGCCTTTGATAAGTGGAGAGAGTTAAATGAAGAAAAATTAACTAACCTTAAAGAAGGAGATAAACCAAAAG
The DNA here is from genome assembly GCF_023845705.1 of Clostridium sp. ZBS15. Lineage (NCBI taxonomy): Bacteria > Bacillati > Bacillota > Clostridia > Eubacteriales > Clostridiaceae > Clostridium > Clostridium sp. ZBS15. The sequence goes on along the minus strand of NZ_JAMQHY010000036.1, from coordinate 39,246 downwards.
AATTAATACATCATATTGGTGAAGATATATTGAAAGTTTTTTCAAAAGTATCTTTAATAGATAACTATGATATATATCAACATCTTCTTACCTATTGGGAAAATACAATGCAAGATGATGTTTATGCAATTTGTTATGATGGATGGATTTCAGGAAGAGAAATTGATATAGAATACACTAATCCTAAAAAAGGTAAGCCAAAAGAAAAAGGATTTGAAGGAAGTCATATACCTAAATCACTTATTGTAAGTGAATACTTTAAAACAGAGCAAACTGCTATAGAAAAACTTGAAGCTGAAAGAGATGAAATAACAAGAACATATGAAGAGCTTATTGAAGAAAATAGTGGTGAAGATGGATTACTATCTAAAGTTGTTAATGATGGAAAAATTAAAAGTGCAGATTTAAAGGAAAGAATTAAAGCTCTTAAAAAAGACAAAACTGCTGAAGATGAACTTGAAATGCTTCAAAGATATTCAAAATTAATAAGTGAAGAATCTTTTTATAATAAGAAAATCAAAGAGTCTAATGAAATACTTGATAAAAAGATTAAAGCTAAGTATCAAGAACTTTCAATTGAAGAAATAAAACACTTTATAGTTGACTTAAAGTGGAATACAGATATTTTTGAAGGTATTAAAGCTATATATTCCTCAGTATCTCATAATCTAGCAAATGGTATAACAGTCCTTGCAGAGAGATATGAAACTACATTGTTAGAATGTAATGATGAAGTAGAAGAATATGAAGCTAAGGTAAAATCTCATTTGGAGAGGATGGGATTCGCATGGTAGAAAATATACCAGAAGGATATAAGAAAACTGATGTTGGAGTTATTCCTAAAGATTGGGAAGTTATGGCTCTTGGAGAACTTTTAAAGTTTAAAAATGGCTTGAATAAAGCAAAGGAGTATTTTGGATATGGAATTCCTATTGTAAATTATAATGATGTATATTTAAATACTGAATTAAAAGTTAAAGACATTCTTGGTAAAGTGTTTTTAACAGCAAAAGAAATTAAATTATTTGAGGTACGAAAAGGAGACGTTTTTTTTACTCGTACATCTGAAACACCAGAGGAAGTTGGCATTAGCACTGTAGTCGTTGAAGATGTTAAGGACACGGTATTTAGTGGTTTTATATTAAGAGGTAGACCACTAAATAATAAATTAGACCTATTTTATAAAAAATATTGTTTTGATACAAAAGCTGTTAGAGATGAAATAGTGTCAAGCTGCACTTATACAACAAGAGCGCTAACAAATGGTACACAGTTGTCAAAAATCAACATTATAATACCACCAATACCAGAACAAATAGCCATAGCCAATGCTCTCTCAGACATTGACAGCCTTATATATTCACTTGAAAAGCTAATTGATAAAAAGAAAAATATTAAACAAGGTGCAATGCAGGAACTACTTACAGGTAAAAAAAGGCTTGATGGATTTTGTGGGGAATGGGAAGAGAAAGAAATAGATAATATTTGTAGTTTTATAAATGGTAAAGCACATGAAAATTCAATTTCAGAAAATGGAAAATATACGGTAGTAAATTCTAAGTTTATTTCTACAAATGGAGATATAAGAAAATTTTCTAATGAATGCTTTTGTTTAACAAAGCAAGATGATATTTTAATGGTTATGAGTGATGTTCCCAACGGAAGAGCAATAGCAAAATGTTTTTTTGTGAATGAAAATGATAAATATACAGTTAATCAACGAATTTGTATTTTAAGATTAGAGAATGTAAATTCAAAATTTATTTATTATTTAATTAATAGGCATCCTTGTCTGTTGGCTTTTGATGACGGAGTAAAGCAGACTAATTTAAAAAAGACAGATATTACAAGCTTAAAAATAAGGATACCTTCAACTATTGAAGAACAGACAGCCATAGCTAAAATATTATCAGACATGGACACTGAAATAGAAAAACTAAACAAAAAATTAAACAAATATAAAGAAATAAAGCAAGGTATGATGCAAGAACTTCTTACGGGGAAAAGGAGATTGATTTAAATGAATGTAGGGGAAAGAGAAATAATAACACAAAATAGGGTGATTAAACTTTTTAAAGATAAGTTAGATTATACTTATTTAGGAAATTGGGAGTGTGATAGAGAAAATAGCAATATTGAAGTGGAATATCTTAAGAAATACCTTGATAAAGCAGGGTATTCTTCTTCTCTTATTAATAAGGCAGTTGATGAAGTTGTTAGTATTGCAGGAAATCAACAACTTCCGTTATATGATCTTAACAAAGCCGTTTATTCAAAACTTCGTTATGGTGTAAAGGTACGTGAAAATCCTGGTGAATCACCTAAAACCGTTATGTTAATTGATTGGGATGAGACTGAAAATAATGATTTTTATATTGCTGAGGAAGTAACGGTAAAGGGAAGTCATGTAAAACGTCCTGATATTATACTATATGTAAATGGTATTGCTGTTGGAGTTATAGAACTTAAGAGAAGTATTGTTTCAGTAAGTGAAGGTATCCGTCAAAATATTGATAATCAAAAGGAAAGTTTTATTAAGCAGTTTTTTGCTACAATGGGACTTATAATGGCTGGAAATGATAGTGAAGGAATTGCTTATGGTGTTATAGAAACTAAAGAAAAATATTATCTTTCTTGGAAAGAGGATGAAAATGCATTAGATGAACGCTCAAAAATTATATGTTCTCTTTGCGATACAGTTGATTATAGATTAGATAAAAATATTATTAGTCTTTGTGAAAAAAATAGATTTATTGAATTACTTCATGACTTTATAGTATTTGATAGGGGAACTAAAAAAGCATGTCGTCCAAATCAATATTTTGGTGTTAAAGCAGCACAACTTCGCATAAATAAACGTGAAGGTGGGATTGTTTGGCATACTCAAGGTTCTGGTAAGAGTCTTACTATGGTATGGCTTACTAAGTGGATTAAGGAAAATAAGAAAGATTCTCGTATTCTCGTTATTACTGATAGAACTGAATTAGATGAACAAATAGAGAAAGTCTATAAAGGTGTAGATGAAAACATATATAGAACTAAAAGTGGTCAAGACTTAATAAATAAATTAAATGAAGCTACACCAGTTATGATTTGCTCACTTATTCATAAGTTTAAAAAGTCTAGCGGAGAAATTTCAGATAAGGATTATGAGAAGTATATAGAAGAGTTAAAACAAAGTTTACCAAAAGGGTTTAGACCAAAGGGAGATTTATATGTCTTTGTTGATGAGTGTCATAGAACACAATCAGGAAAACTTCATACCGCAATGAAAGCTATTTTACCTAATGCAGTATTTATTGGATTTACTGGGACACCTCTTATTCAAAAGGATAAGCAATCTAGTATAGAGATATTTGGAACATATATTCATACTTATAAGTTTGATGAAGCTGTTGAGGATAAAGTAGTTTTGGATTTACGTTATGAGGCAAGAGATGTTGATCAAAATATTGTATCTCAAGAAAAGATAGATGAATGGTTTGAGGTTAAAACAAAAGGATTAACAGATGTTGCTAAAGCACAATTAAAACAAAAATGGGGAACTATGCAAAAAGTTTTTAGTTCAAAATCACGTTTAAATAAAATTGTAAGTGATATATATTTTGATATTTCAACAAAAGATAGATTACAAAATGGTAGAGGTAATGCAATGCTTGTTGCAAAAAATGTTTATGAGGCATGTAGGTATTATGAGTTATTTCAAAATATGGGACTTAAAAAATGTGCTATTATAACTTCTTATTCTCCCAATATAGCAGATATTAAAGGTGAATCTGTTGATATTGACAGTGAAACAGAGAAACAATATAAATATGATATATATCAAAAGATGCTTAGAGGCATGGATCAAGCAAAATTTGAGAAGGATGTAAAAGATAAATTTATAGATGAACCTGCACAAATGAAATTATTAATTGTTGTAGATAAGCTTTTAACAGGATTTGATGCACCATCAGCTACTTATCTTTATATTGATAAGAATATGAAGGATCATGGATTATTCCAAGCTATATGTCGTGTTAATAGACTTGATGAAGAAGATAAAAAATATGGTTATATTGTAGATTATATGGATTTATTTAAAAGGCTTGAAAAAGCTGTTGAGGATTATACTTCAGAAGCCTTTGATGCTTATGATAAGGAAGATGTAAAAGGACTACTTAAGGATAGACTTAATGAGGCTAAAGATGATTTGGAAGAGATACTTGAAAGCTTAAGAGCTCTTTGTGAACCTATAGCACCCCAAAAAGGAACTCTTGAATGTCAAAGATATTTTTGTGGACTTAATACAGATGATATAGATGAATTAAAAGAAAATGAACCAAAGAGAGTAGCATTATACAAGCTTACAGCTTCATTAATACGTGCATATGCAGAAATTGCACCAGAAATTATAAAAGCAGGATACAATGAATTACAAGCTGAATCTATTAAAAAAGAAGTTGAGGAATATAAAAAACTTCGTGATGAAATAAAAATTGCTAGTGGTGATTATATTGATCTTAAGAAGTATGAACCAGATATGAGACATTTAATAGATACTTATATAAATGCTGAGGAAAGTAGAAAATTATCTTCGTTAGATGATATGTCTTTAATAGAGGTAATTGTTGAACGTGGAGTTGATTTTGTTGATGAATTACCTGATGGGATAAAAGGAAATAAGGAATCATCAGCAGAAACAATTGAGAACAATGTAAGAAGAAAGATAATTGAAAAAACAGAAACCAATCCTAAATACTTTGAAAAAATGTCCATGCTATTAAATGAATTAATAGATGAAAGAAGAAGAGCAGCAATTAGTTATGAAGAGTATCTTAAAAAAGTGGTTGAGCTTACTAGAAAGGTTCAAAAACAAGAAAAAGATACGAATTATCCTGAGGATATAAGAAAATCAAAGGCATTAATGGCTTTATATGATAATTTAGATAAAGATGAAGAAATGGTAAAAAAATTGCATGAAAAAATTTTATTAGAAAGGCAAGATGGTTGGAGATGTGATCCAATTAAATCAAGGAAGATAGAAGGATTAATTTATTCTTGTATTGGGGATGATAAAGATAAAATAGAGGAAATCTTTAAAATAGCTGAGAAGCAAGGAGAATATTAATTGAAAAACTTAACGATTAACAATATAGAAATTGAGATACAAAAGAAGAATATAAAAAATTTACATTTATCAGTACTGCCTCCACAAGGACGAGTAAGAGTTTCAGCTCCTAATAGTATGAATGATGAAGCTATTAAAGTATTTATTATTACAAAGATTGGTTGGATAAAAAAGCAGCAAGAAAAATATATAAGTCAGCCTAGACAGTGTGAGCGTAGATATGTTTCTGGGGAAAGTGTTTATCTTTGGGGAAAGAGATACCGTCTTGATGTAGTATATTCTAATGTTTGTAATGATATAAAAATTAGTGGTGATAAATTGATATTTCAAGTACGTCAAGCAAGTACAACAGAGCAACGTGCAAAGGTACTTAATGCATGGTATCGTGAAAATATAAAAAAAGAAATACCTAAACTTTTAGAAAAATGGCAGAAGATTATAGGTGTTAAGGTAGATAATTGGGGCATTAAGAACATGAAAACACGTTGGGGTACTTGTAATGTTAAGGGTAAGCGCATATGGCTTAATCTTCAACTTGCTAAAAAGTACCCAGAATGCCTTGAATATGTTGTTGTTCATGAATTAGTTCATTTATTAGAAAAAAATCATAATAAAGTTTTTATAAGTTATATGGATAAATTTTTACCTAATTGGAGAGTAACTAAAAAAGAATTAAATGCTTTGATATTAGATTATATTGAGAATTAAGTTTAAACAAGATATATTAACTGTTAATGAGTTTAAGAGAATTATTAAATAAGATAAATATATAATAGAAGCCCCCTAAGGTAAGAAATTTTACCTTGGGGGGTTAATTAATACCTTGAATTGGATTGTTAATTGTATAAATAATCTCACGAATTTTTTTTAAAGCAACAATCTTTCTTTTAGCTGCAGTAGAGTAGCACATATCTTTTAAATTAGAGTAAAGTTTAACTGTATTATTTTTAAAGAAAATAAAATCTATAAGTTCTTGTTCCTCTTCTGTTAAATTTTCAATAGCTACTTTTAGCATTTTTAAATCACATTGATTACAAAGCATCTCTTCTAAGTTTTCATTATTTGATAATGTATGTTCAAGATTATCTGTTAGTGTAAGAGCTGATGATCCTTCTGAGTTATCTCTATTTTTAGATTTTTTTATTAGGTCATTAAGATTATTTTTTATCCCATTGGTTGCATAAGCTACAAATCTATGTTTTTCTAAATTATAAGAATTTAAGCATTTGAATAAATTCTTATAACACTCATTTTCTATATCATTTTTATCATATCCATGTATGAAGGTTTTTCTTGAAAGATTTCTGATGAAAGGTCTAAATTCTTCAATTAGTTTTTCTTTAGATAAGTTATCTCCATCTTTAGATTTTTTAGCTAACATTTCAACATATTTTAAGTCCATATATACCTCCTGAATATATTTCAAAATACTATATATAGAATTTACTTAATAAAATAAACACTATATATAGTATATATGGTTATAAAGCATATATACCATATGGAGGTGTATAAAAATGGAAAATATAAATACTTTAGCAATTGATATTGGACATAATGTTAATTTTGATGGTGGAGCTGTTGGAATTAGAAGTGAAAATGAACTTAATAAGTTAGTTGGAGAAGCATTAATTAATAAGTTTAAATCTACTAATATTAATGTAATAAACTGTACTCCTTATAATGCAGTGAGTTTACATGATTCATTAAACCAAAGAACAGTTGCAGCTAATAAAGGAAAGGCAGATTTCTTTATATCAATACATCATAATAGTGGTGGTGGAAGAGGCTCGGAAGCTCTTTGTCTTACTGGTGGAATAGCTGAGAAGGTTGGAAATGCTGTATTAAATGAGCTTTCTAATATTGGGTTTTATAATAGAGGGGTTAAGGATAGAAGAGATTTATTTGTAATTAATCAAACTGTTATGCCAGCATTACTTATTGAATGTGCTTTTTGTGATAGTGCAAATGATATGAATGGATATAATCCAGAAAGTATTGCTAATGCTATATTTAAAGGAATATGTAATGTATTTGATATTTATAATAATGAAGAAGAGGGATTTAATGAAAATGAAGTTTATTATAATGTAGTAAATGGTGATACGTTATGCAAAATTGCTAGTAAATTTAACACTACAGTAGATAGATTAGTGGACCTTAATGGTATTAAAGATAAGAATATGATTTTTGTTGGACAGGATATTAGAATAAGGTAGATTTTAAACACTTACTTTTTTGTAGGTGTTTTTTTATAGGATTATTTTACCAAAACAATTATTTTATGTATAATAATAATTGTTTATAAATGAAATATTAAGTCATAAACTATAATTGTTAATTTACGTTGACTATTAAAAAATCAAAAGGGGTAAAGAATAATGAAAAAAGTAGCTTTAAAGAAATTATTAGCAGCAGTAATTATTGCAACATCAATAATTACTGTATTTCCAATGAAGGCATATGCAGATTGGAATAAAAATAGTAATGGAACTTGGAATTATACTGAGGGAAATTATAAAGTTAGAGGTTGGAAAAGTGTTGAAGGGACATGGTACTTTTTTGACAATAATGGAGATATGAAAACAGGTTGGATTAAAGACAATGATAAATGGTACTTTGCTAGTGAAAGTGGAGCAATGAAGAATGGTTGGATAAAAGATGGACAAACATGGTATTTTACAAGTCCTAGTGGAGCTATGCAAACAGGATGGGTTAAAGATGGTGATAGATGGTACTTCACAAATTCAGACGGAGCAATGAAAACTGGCTGGATAAGTAATAATAATAAATGGTATTATTCTGATTCAAGTGGATCTATGCAAACAGGAATTGTTGAAATAGATGGAAAAACATATGCATTAAGTAAAGATGGTGAAATGTTAACTGGTAAAGTTAAACTGGGGGATAAAACTTATGTATTCGCAGAAAGTGGGCAAGCAATAGGGAATGATATTCCACATACTAATAAAGCATTTGCAGGTCTTGGTATTGAATGTAGTCCAAGTAATCCATTAATTATAAATGAAAATAATAATAGTGAGTTAATACCTAAATTAATTAATGATGAAACAAATATTGTAAATAATAATGTAGATAAATCAGATGCTGAGATTAGTTCGTCATCAAGTAATTCTTCTAAACATTCACATAATAATAGTAGTTCAGGGGGAGCTAGTGGAGGTGAATCAAATAAACCAGATAATAAACCAACAGAAGGTGACTCAAATAATCAAGAAGAAAATCTTGTTAAACCAGAAAATCCTAATCCAATTATAACAAGTAGTAAAGATCTAGAAAAATTACAATCCAATGCTCAATATGAAACAATAATACTTAATATAAAAGATGTATTTGAAGAAGTAGAATTAAAGAATATTAAAACTAAGAAGTTAATTATAAAGAATGCAAATGATTTTAAAATGAAAGAATGTGTTATTGGTGAAATAGAAGTAAAGTCAAATGAAAGTGAACCTAAAATGAAAATAGATGAGTTAAGTAAGGTTGAAAATATTAATTTTAAAAGTGGTGGATCAATTGAAGGAAGTAGAGTAAAAAGTATTTATGTAAATACTACTGAAGATATAGATATTGATTGTGGAGCAGATAATATTGAAATATTAAAAAAGGATTCAGATGTAAGTGTAAGAGGTTCAAAAGAAGATGAGATAGATAAAATACTAGTAAAAGAAGAAGCAGACCTAAGAATATCTAATATTAATTTAAAATCATTAGTTGTATTAAAAGGTTCAGACGTTAGCTTATTTACTAGTAAAATAAATTTAATAGAAATTCTTGATAATTCATATATTGATTTAAGTACTTGTCAATTAGATGAAATAAAAGCATCAAGTTCAGCAGAAATAAAATTAAGAAAACCAGTTTTTATAGAAAAAATAGTATCAACAATTGATAATGAAAATGAAAAAATTAAGATTAAAGGTTATGGAACTGTAAAAAATGTTGAAGAAAAGATTGATGGTACCATATTATTAGGTACAAATATTATAAAAGGAGATTCTTCAGAAAACGTTGGAAATGATAAAAATCTCACTATAATAGATAAGGAAGATATGGAAGCATTACAACCTGATGTGGAATATGAAACAATAACTCTTAATACAACAAATAGAAGAGTAAATTTAGAAAATATTAAGGCTAAAAAACTAATTATAAATAATATATATGAAATTGAAATGGAAGAATGTATTATTGGAGAAATAGAAGTAAAATCAAATACATGTAAACCAGAAATTTATATGGACAAGTTAAGTAAGGTTGAAAATATTAATTTTAAAAGTGGAGCATATTTTAAAGGTAGTAAAACGAATAGTATAAATAATATTTATATAAATACATCAGAAAATATAAATATTAGTGGTATAGGAAAAAATATTGAAATATTAAAAGCTAATTCAAAAGTTCACATGAATAACTTTGAAGCAGACAATATATCAGTTAAAGAACAAGCAGAGTTATATGCAAGCAACTGCAATATAAAATCATTAAATATATTAAAAGAGTCAAACGTTGAATTATCTGATAGTAAATTAAACATAATGAATATATTAATTGATAATGAAAATGATAAAGTTATAATTAAAGGTTACGGAACTATTAATTCTATATATGAAAAAGTTAATGGTAGTGTTATGTTAGGTGAAGATATTATAAGGGGAGATTATTCAGAAGAAATTGTAACTGATAAAAATCCAATTATAACAAATAATAAAGATTTAAAAAAATTACAATTAAATGCAGAATATGAAACAATAACACTTAATATAAAAGATATATTTGAAAAAATAGAATTAAAGAATATTAAAACTAAAAAATTAATCATAAAAAATGCAAATAATCTTAGGTTAGAAGAATGCATCATTAATGAATTAGAAGTAAATGCAAATGAAAGCAAACCGGAAATTGAAATTAATAAATTGAGTAAAATCGAGAATGTAAATTTAAAAAGTGGAGTAGAGTTTTATGGTGGTATAGTAAAAAACATTTATGTAAATACTACTGAAAGTGTAGATATTAATTGTGAAGTAGATAATATTGAAATATTAAAAAAGGATTCAAACGTAAGGATAAGTGATTCGTTAGAAAATGAGATAGATAAAATATTAGTAAAAGATGAAACAAAATTAACATTATCTCATGTTAATTTAAAATCGTTAGTTATATTAAAAGATTCAAAAATTAGATTACTTAATAGCAAAATAAATTTAATAGAAATTCTTGATAATTCAGATTTTGATGTAAGTAGTTGTAAAATAGATGAAATAAAAGCATCAAGTTCAGCAGAAATAGAATTAAACAAACCAGTTACAATAGATAAGATAACTTCAACAATTGATAATGAAAATGAAAAGATTAAAATTGAAGGTTATGGAACTATTAATTCTATATATGAAAAAATTAATGGCAGTGTGGTATTTGGTGAAAATGTAGATGAAAAAGACAGAAGTGCTAAACTAGTTTCATCTGGTGAGTCTATAGAAAATACAGAATTAACAACTACTAATAAAGATTTGATAGAAGAAGAATCTACAATTAATAATGAAAATTTAATTTTAGAAGATAATGATACAAAAAATGCATTAGATTCAGAGGATAAAGTATCAGAAATTAAAGATAATGAAGTAGTTAAACCTGATTCAGATATAAATAAAAAAAATACAAATAATATTAATGCAACAAGTAAAGATGAAAGTAAAACAAGTACTACAAGTGTAATTTTAGAAGATAATAGTATTAAATAAATATATAAAATTTCAACTATGACTTTATTTAAATATTTTAAGTACAAGCTATTTAATTTATTAAAGTATTAGAATTTTAGCCCAAAGTAGAAACTTTAAATTTCTACTTTGGGCTTTTTTATATTATCTCATTTTTCTTCAATTTCATATAAAATTCATAAGAAGGTTTATATTTTTTATGTACAAAACTTGATAAAGTACTAGCATATGTATTTAATTTTAAAGCACATTCTTCATATGAAAAGTTATTTTTATTTTTCCATTTTAAGAAAGCTTTTTCATAGTCACTAAAATACCATTTATAGTAATAATCAAAATATTCTAATTTAACATTAAAGTTATCACATATTTTCTTTATAGAGTTTGGATGGGGTATAATCCTATCAGATTCCCAAAGCCATAAAGTTTTTTTCATACACTTTATAATGTTACAGAATTCAGAGCACTCTAAATCGTTCATTTTTCTAACTTTTCTAATTTTTTCCCCAATTGTATTTTCAGGTAATGATTTATTTAACTCATTTACCATATTTGGTTTCATATCTACAAATACATCTTTAATTATTGCATTTGAGTGTCGCATGCATGTCCAGTTGCTAAATCAATGGTAATTCCTTCTTTATCAAAGAAGCCCTCACTAATTGCAACATACATAGGTCCATAGAAAACAGAACGAGTAACTTCATTTAAACGAACAGTAACTTTTGCATCCTCACTAGTAGTTTTAGAAGAACTCTTAGAATTACAAGCAATTAAAGAAGTAGCCAAAGTAAGAATTACAGTTAAAGAAAGTAAAAGCTTTAAACCTTTTTTCATTAAATTGCATCTCCTATAAAGTAATGATTAGGCTAAAAAAGACTTAACTATTTAAACTAAGTCATTTTTTATTGAGCCTAAAGTCTTTCTGTTGTATATTATGAAATTTTATATAAAAGAGTGTTAAATTGATGAATTATATGTAAGAAAATTAATCGTTAGCGTAGAGTGCCTTGTGTTTAATAATAGAAATTATTTTTTATAAATAATGTTTTTATAAGTGGACTTATATTTTAGGGAGCAAAACAGCACTTTAGATAGTGAGTTTATAGAAGTTAAAAACTATCTTATATAAGTTTTTTTGGAAATATTATATATGAAAATCCTCATGTACAAGCCTTGAATTTATACATAGGAATTCTTTATGAGGAAACGTAAAATTGTTTTAATAATGGTAAAATTAACATATATGATATAATAAGATCTAAAATATAAAATAAAAGTTATGTTATAAATAATGTCTATAATGGGAAGTTAAGAAGTAAACTAGAAAATTAGTTTGTTTGAAGAAGTATATAAGAGATATTTATTCTAGGATAACATTATGATAGTACTTAAAGTAATAACTATATTATGAATAAACCTAAAGATATAATGAATCACACCGTAAATGATAAAATATTTATTTGATTAGATGTTTAAGGAGATAAAATTAATGTATAACAATAATAGTAATTGGAAGTATACTTCTTATGAGTATAAAACGATAATATTGGAAATGAACACTATTGATAGAATTGCAATAAATAAAAATTATATCGCAATTTATTTTTCTAGTGGATTTGATGTAAGAAAAGAAAATAAAAATAATTCGTATAATGTAAGTATGCATACAGGTGAGGCAGTATTATATTTGTATTATGCAAAAGTGAATTTTGATTCAAATAATGTATTTAAAAATATATGTATAAAGACTGTTACACCAGATATTAAACTTAATGAGCATAATACATATAAAGTGTATGATATTGTATATAATCTTGATATTAATATCATTACAATCTTAGGGATCTATGGAGAAGAATTAATAGATAGTCAATTAAGTTTTAAATGCTCTGGAATAGAGTTTTGTTGGAATGAATTTAAATGTAAATCTTGGTTTGAAAATAAAAATAATATGCTAATTAATGAAAGAGTACTTCTGAATGGTAATATACATGAAAAGGTACAAATAATGCTTAGTATGGCGGGATTATATGAAGGAAGAAACGTTGATATATCAAAGATAGAAAAATTTTATAAAAAAAATGGCACTGAATTATTTCTGGCAGCAAGAGAATTCTATGAAAAATACTATGGATTAGCTACTAAATGGTATTTAGATGTTGAAGATGGAATAAAGTATCCATATTATTCAGCAGATTTTGAGTTTAAAATATATCCACATTTTTTTAGAAAAGATGAATTAAAAGTAAAAAAAGTTGCTAATGAAAATATATTATTAGTGGGCACTGTTGGATACTATTATCCTTTAGAAATTTATATAGGCAGAAGTGGTAAACTTTATACTGGAAATGGATATAAGACATTAATATATTCATCATTAGAAGAAATGATTGAGGATAATTTATCACGAAAAAAGTTAGAATCAGTTATGATAATGCTGTAATATAATTTAATTTCAAATATAGTTCTTTAAAGGTCGCACTTGATAAAATACGTTAAATTTATAGCACTAAATTTAACGTATTTTAACCAGTGCTATCATGTATTAATATACTACCCCAACGGTCACCTCTAAATTATCTTTTCTTTTATCATTTTCTCTGTCTACTTGACAGGGTGCAGTTCAGAATTGAAAGTGTGATATTTTTTCTTATGTAATTCTAAAAAAATAGGAATAAAATCATTGTTCTTAAAGCCATAAATCTTTTTTGTCTTTGATAAGTTTACGCAACTTACAACATTCTAAGTTGTTCATTGAAAACTAAATAATGTGGCATTTAAGGAATATGTTATAATTAAAGTAATGTAGTTTATAATAAGAGGATAGAAAAATAAAAACCAATAATTTGATTTAAGACATTTTTAAGTAAAATTACATCATGTTTTATTTGGTATGAGAATCTAGTTTATAGAACATATCAATAAATATAAGGAGTATCTATTATGAAAAATAAATATAATAATGTTTTAAGTATTATAAGTAGAATTTTTTTTATGATATTAGGTTCAATTTTAGTATCGATAGGTCTTGAGATATTTTTAATACCTAACAATATAATTGATGGTGGTATGACAGGAATATCCATTATGGCAAGTCATTTAACAAAAGCTGAACTAGGAATATTTATATTTGTATTTAATTTGCCATTTGTTATTGTAGGTTATAAGCAAATTGGAAAGACATTTGCTCTTTCAACTATATTTTCAGTAATATGTTTATCAACTGGAGTAACACTACTTCATCCTGTTCCTGGCATAACACAGGATATACTTTTGGCAACCATATTTGGCGGAATTATAATGGGAGTAGGAGTAGGGCTAATAATAAGAAATGGTGGATCATTAGATGGGACTGAAATTGTTGCGATAATAATAGAAAAAAGAAGTATATTTTCTATTGGTGAAATAGTTATGTTCTTTAATTTTTTTATATTGGGAAGCTCTGGTTTTATATTTGGATGGGATAGAGCAATGTATTCTTTAATAGCTTATTTTATTGCTTTTAAAACAATAGATATTACTGTTGAAGGACTTAATGAGTCAAAGGCAGTAATTATTGTATCTGAAAAAAATAAGGAAATTTCTGATGCGATAATAGCAAGACTTGGAAGGGGAATTACATTTTTAGATGGAAAAGGTGCTTATAGTGGTAATAAGACAGATGTTATATATGTAGTTTTATCAAGGCTTGAGGTAGCAAAATTAAAAAAAATTGTACATGGATTTGATGAAGAAGCATTAATTACAATTTCAAGTGTTGAAGGAACTGGAAAAAGCTATAAAAAGAAAGCTATACACTAGCCTTAGAATTTTATATTCTAAAAGGGACAATAAAAATANNTATTTTTATTGTCCCTTTTATACAACATTATTAGAATTACTACTTATCTTTTACTCTTGTAAGCATCAACGCAATAGCGCCATCCCCAGTTACATTACAAGCTGTTCCAAAACTATCTTGAAGCGCAAATATAGTTAATATAAGAGCTGTTCCAGCTTCAGTAAATCCAAGTACACCTGTAATAAGGCCTAATGAAGCCATAACAGTTCCGCCAGGAACACCAGGCGCTCCAATTGCAAATATTCCAAGTAACACTATAAATAAAATCATAGTTGAAAGATTAGGTAATTTTCCATATAAAAGTTGTGAAACTGTCATTATAAAGAATACTTCTGTTAAAACTGATCCACATAAATGTATGTTTGCACATAAAGGTATAGCAAAATCTGCGATATCTTTTCTTAAAACTTTAGATTTTTTAGCACATTTTAATGCAACAGGTAATGTTGCAGCACTTGACATCGTACCAACTGCAGTAAGATAAGCTGGACCATAATTTTTAACAACTTCCCAAGGGTTCTCTTTTGACACTATTCCAGCAATTGAATATAGAACAGTAAGCCAAATAAAGTGTCCGATAATTACTATAATTATAACTTTAAAGAAAATAGGTAATTGCTTGCTTATACCACCTTCATAAGCTAAACATGCAAAATTTGTGGCAATGAATAAAGGAAGTATAGGAATTATAATTCTTTCAACAATACTTAATATTATATTTTGAAATTGTTCCAATAATTTCTCAACTAAATCAGATTTAGTCCATGCTGTTGCAAGTCCTAAGAATAATGCTAGGACTAATGCACTCATAACACTCATGATTGGTGGTATATCAAGTTTGAAAAGCAAGTCTGGCAATTCTTTTGTTACAGTATTATTAGAAACTATTGATAATTTAGGTATTATATTATATCCTGCAAACATAGAAAAAAGTGCTGCAAATACAGATGATGAATATGCTATTAGTACTGCATAACTTAGTAATTTACTAGCATTTCCTTTAAGTTTTGCAATGGATGGTGCAATAAAACCTATTATAATTAATGGTATTGAAAAGAATATTATTTGCCCAAGCACGTACTTAATAGTAGATATAATTTGAATAAAATTATTACTAGAATAAGTTCCTATTAAAATACCTATTATTACAGCTATAATTAATTTGAAAATAAAGTTGTTAAAAAGTTTTTTCATTGTAAAATCCCCCTTTTAATAATTATGTATATAAAAAAATCGCCAAAGCGACTTTGGAGCTGTCGATTTTTTTTAGCCATACACCCTTTCAAAACGTAGTGTAGGAATAATGGTGCAGCATAGTATTATTTTTTATCTTTAGGATTAATTTCTTAACCTTTAATTACATTAATATTTCAGTTATCTGAAAGTTTTTTTAAAATATAATTTTCTAAAGAATAAAAAAACTCCTACCTCTTAATTACAGAGGCAGAAGTTATATACTCCGCGGTCCCACTCTGTTTATATGTATATTAAAATACATACAACTCGTTTTAAATAGATACAAACATATCTTAACACTATAACGGGTGTTTAACCGATTTTCTCTACTTAGCTCTAGCTTTTGGAGAAAATAGCTCATAGATGCACTCATTGATAAGTTACTTTAAAGTCTCTTCCAGCAAATAAGACTCTCTCTGTATAAAGTATAAATATCTACTTTTCTAATCATTGCTTTTAATTCGTATCATTATACTATGATATATAGTATAAACAATTTTATTTTATTCGTCAATACTATTATCCATATTTGTAATTAATAAGTATGTGTACTTTAAATTAATAGAATATTATTCAAAAATGAAAATGATTTATAAATTGTAATAGTTTAGACATATTTAATTAAAATGTACATAAAATTAACAGAATAAACTAAAAATAACCATAAAGTAAAGGATTGTTAACTTTACTTTATGGTCAAATTAAAATATTTATTTGTTAGTATCACTAGGTGTCCAAGTTTTTAAATATGATTTTCTTACTTTATCTTTTTCAGCAGGACTTAGCTTAAAATAATCCTTATCTAGTGCACTTTCCCAATGTCCATATACTGGATTTGGTAAAATTATAAAGTGAGCTCCGAAGTTGTTTTTATTTACATCAACTAATTGATTTCTATCTTTTACATCCTTACCATATGAATTAATAGGGAAATCTCCAGCATCATCTCCCATGTAGATTATTACATTATAATCTTTAACTATTTCATCCATTCTAGGTTGTTTGTTACTACTATCAGTTTTTAAACGCATATGCTTTTGATCTACACAGGGATATCCTAATTTTTGAAGATTTTTCATTGTTCCATCAAGTTCAGTTTTTTCCTTTCTACCTGTTACATAGAATATTTCGACACCTTTATTATTTGCATAATTTAAAAATTCTTTTGCACCAGGCATAGCCTTAGCGTCAGCATGATTTACCCATTGTCCCCAAGTTTCATCACTAAAAGCTCTATTTTCTCCTATTAATCCAGCTTCATATTCATTGTTATCAATAACAGCTTCATCGCAATCTGTAATTATAGCTAGAGGTTTATCTCCTTGTTTAAATTTTGAAGATTCTTGATCTACAATGATTTGACCAGTATTATAAGCCTGATAACATAATGCTCTATATTCAGCTGATGATTGCATCCAAGCTACCCCCATAACTAATTGTTCATTTAAATCTTTTAAATTATCACAGTACTCTGTAGTAATTTGTTGATTAGCATTTTTATCTTGTTCGGTGGTTGTAGCAGCTAAAGCTGGTACAGATGAAGACATAAGTACAAAACTTAGCACCATAGACATTAAGAATTTCTTTTTGTTTTTTAACATATAAAAGCCTCCTTATTTCCAATAAATTCCATATATAATATATCTATTCTATTTTTTTTGTTTTTTTTCCTCTATTTAACATTTAATTATTTTATATAAAGACTATTTTGGGGTAGAGTGTTTATATATACATAAGTAAAGTTGACTGAGTATTTGAACTTAGGAATACTAAAATGAGTATAGTTAAGTTGTAATACCGTTTTGCTCATTGCATATATGAACACCTATTTAAAACATAACATCCAAATTAAATAGTCGCTTAATGAATACTATGCTTTTAATAGGCAATGTGAAAAAATTTCCCATTAATGTTATAATTATATATAAAGTGTGTAGAATTAAACTATTAAGTATTATTAAACTTACTATTTTGATTTATACATATACAAAAAAATTACACATTAGGGGTAAGAAAAGACAAGGGGAGATATTATAATGAAAAGAAATATGCATGCAAAGACTATGGCAATAGTTCTTGCAGCTATAACTGGAATGCAAGCAGGAGGAATTGTACCAAATTTTTCAGGTATTAATGTTAAAGCTTATGCTAGTGAGATTAATAATGAAGAGAAGGAAGCTAATCAATCTATAGAAACAACTAAAAATAAAGATGCTTATAAGGCTATGGGAATAGATGTAGATACGACAACATCAGGTGCTGTGACAATTACTTTACCTAATAAGTTTACTAAGACTTTAGATGAATTAAAGGGAAGCAGTGATTTGACTGCTAATACCGCTTATATTGGATTGAAATTTACTACTCCAGCAGGTATTCAAGTTAAACCTTCAAAAATAAGAGATTTATCTTTGAATAAAGAATATGTATTATCATCTGATTCAAATGAGATAAAGGATGGAAGATATATTAAATATATACCAATAGCAACTAAGAGTGGTGATGTTTGGACACCTAAAGAGAAGAATATTAACACATATAAATATGATTGGCTTGATGAAAAAGGGCAAACTGTTGCTAAGACTTCATTAAATGTAGTAGTTCAAAGACAAATAGAAATACCGAAAGTGGTGAAAGAAGCAAAAGTATCAATTTCAGGTACTGAAAAGGTAGGTAAGACTTTAGAAGCTAATGTAACAGCTTATGAGAATGGTAAAATTGTTCCAGTAACTAGTGTAGAGTATCAATGGTATAGATCTAAACACAGAGATAAAGATTTTAATAGTATATCTGGTGAGCATAGTAAGGATTACAAATTGGCTAATAGAGATGAAGATAAGTATATAAAAGTAATAGCAAGGGTTAATATAAAGGGTGAAATAATAGAAGTTGATGATAGAACAAGTAGTATTGATGAAAAAAAATCTTCAAGATCTCATCACAGTTCATCAAGTAAAGGATCTGGAAGCACTGCTGATACTGATAGAATAAGTGATAAAATTGAGGATTCACGAGCTGATAGTGTATCTTATGATGTTTCGGATTATCCTAAGGTAGAAAAAGATGTTTTTAAATGTTTAAAAGATAATGATGACAAGACTTTAGTTCTTGAAGGCGACGATTATACTTGGACTTTTGATGGAGAGGATATTAAGAATGTTTCAGATATGGATAGTAAATTAGATACAACTATTGAAACAACATCTCCTAATGAATCAGAAATCAAAAAAATTTTAAATGGCGCAAATGTAGTTAATTTATATTTTAATTATGATGGTAAGTTACCTGGTAAAGCAAAAATTGAAGCTAAAATAGGTTCAAAATATGATGGAAAAAATATGTATGTCTATTATTATAATAAGGATACCAAATCATTAGAATTAGTATCATCAAATGTTAAAGTAAAAGATGATAGAGTAACATTTACGATAACTCATTGTTCAGATTATGTTTTAAGTGAAACACAACTTTTAACTACAACATCTTTTAATGAAGGATGGAGCATGATTAACAATGGAAATTGGCAATATGTTTTAGGTGGAAACAAAGTTATTGGATGGAACTTCATTAATGGCAGATGGTACTTTATGGACTATACTGGAATGATGCAAAGAGGATGGATTAATCCAAATGGTTCATGGTATTACTTAAACTATAATGGTGATATGGCAACAGGATGGCAAAATATAAAGGGTTCATGGTATTACTTAAGAGATGACGGAAAAATGTTAACTGGATGGGTAGATGATAGAGGTACATGGTATTATCTAGATTATTCAGGCGCAATGGTTAGTAATACAACTGTTAATGGATATAGACTAGGTTCTAATGGAGCTTGGATAAGATAAATTAAATAATAAGAACAAACTAACAAGAAAATTAATACTATATTTTATAAATACAAATAAAAAGCCCAAAGGATAAAATGAATTTTAAATAAATTTTATCTTTTGAGCTTTTTAAATTTTAGGCTATGTTTTAGCAAAGTGTTGATATATGCATAAGTAAATTGGACTGAGTAATTGAACTTAGGAAT
>NZ_JAMQHY010000036.1:0-19225 GCF_023845705.1 Clostridium sp. ZBS15 | reverse complement strand
ATTCTCAAAGTCAAATTACAATGCCACTTTATTATTGTATATATCAACACACATTTAAAATAGAATCAAATTTTAACAGGGAGAAGTCATAAATTAAGAACGTAAAAAATAATATAAACCAAATTCTAAAGTGTAGATTACAATTTGCTTAAAGAGTTGAAAAACCATATTAAAAGAAAATGTATAATCCTAAAAATTATGAAAGAAGGGTTTTAATGATAAAAGATATGACTAAGGGGAACCCTGGAAAGATAGTGTTTTTATTTGCCATTCCTATGGTTATTGGAAATGTATTTCAGCAATTTTATAATATTATAGATTCAGTAGTTGTAGGAAACTTTATAGGAGCTAATGCATTAGCAGCTGTAGGAGCTTCTTATCCTATTATATTTTTGTTTATAGCAGTTGCAACTGGAGCTAGCATTGGATGTTCTGTTGTAATATCACAGATGTTTGGAGCAAAGCAAATAGGGAATATGAAGACAGCAATATATACATCAATTATTTCGATAATAATATTTAGTACAATACTAATGATAATAGGAGTAATTACAAGTAATTCTGTATTAAGAATTTTAAAAACACCATTGAACATATTAACAGATGCTGATAGCTATATGAAAGTATATATGATGGGAGTAGTTTTTTTATTTGTTTATAATATTAATACTGGAGCATTTAATGCTTTAGGTAATTCTAAAATACCATTATGTTTTTTAATCTTTTCATCTATTTTAAATGTAGGGTTAGACTTATTATTTGTAGTAAAGTTTAATATGGGAGTAATAGGTGCAGCATATGCAACTTTAATTTCTCAAGGGGTTTCTGCAATATTATCATTAATATATCTTTTGATAAAGGTTAAAAGAATAGAAGTACATGAAGAATATAAAATATTTGATATTAAGATATTGAAAAAAACATGTAAAATAGCTATCCCATCAATAATACAACAGGCAATAGTATCAATAGGAAATTTGTTTGTTCAAGCCTTAGTTAATACTTATGGAGTTGTAACTATTGCTGCATATACGTCAGCTACCAGAATAGATTCTATAATTATTATGCCAATGGTTAATATAAGTAGTGCAGTATCGACATTTACAGCTCAAAATATTGGTGCTGATTTAATAGATCGTGTAAAAGATGGATACAAAGCTGCAATAAAGATGATAGGGATATTTTGTTTTATAATTGCAATCTTGTTGCATGTATATGCAGAAAATATAATAGGAATGTTTGTTGATTCAAGTCTTAATAAAGAAGCTATTAGTATAGGGGTGGAGTACATTACAGTAGTTTCAATTTTTTATGTACTTATGGGACTTATGGTAACAACAAATGGAGTACTTAGAGGAGCAGGAGATATTAAAGTATTTATGGTAAGTACATTATGCAATTTATCATTAAGGGTAATAGCAGCATATACTTTATCATATTTTATTGGCCAAAAAGCAATATGGTGGGCAATACCTTTAGGATGGATATTAGCATCAACAATATCGGTATTTAGATATAAGAGTGAAAAGTGGAAAAATGCTAAAATAGTGTAATTTTTATTACATTAAATTTATGTTAAATATAGAAATGAAGATTGAAAGCTTGAAGCTGGATGCTATATAATCATATGTAATAAAATAATAATTAAATTACAGAAATAAGGAGTACAATATGGAAAACGTAAGTCAAATAGTAGATGTATTTATACATATGAATAAATATATTGGAATGATAATTAATAATTATGGAATGCAAACTTATTTAATTTTGTTTATTGTAATATTTTGTGAAACAGGGTTGGTTGTAACCCCATTTTTACCAGGGGACTCATTAATATTTGCAGCAGCAACTTTTGCAGCAATGGGAGCTTTAAATATTTATGTTTTAGTAATATTATTAATATTTGCAGCTATATTAGGTGATACAGTGAATTATGAGATTGGAAGGCTATTTGGAAATAAGTTAATAAAAAGCAACATAGTTAAAAGAGCTCACATAGAAAAGACTAATAAATTTTATGAAAAGCATGGCGTGAAAACTATAATGTTTGCAAGATTTATTCCTATAGTACGTACAATTGCTCCTTTTGTAGCTGGAATTGGAAAAATGAATTATAAAGATTTTATTTTATTCAATGTTGTTGGTGGAAATTTATGGGTATTGATATTGTCTATATGTGGATATTTCTTTGGAAATATTAGATTTGTCAGAAATAACTTATCACTTATTTTAATAGGAATGATAATTATATCTGTTTTACCGGCATTAATTGTATTTATAAATGAAAAACGAAAAAACTCATTAGTTAAAAAAGTATAAAATAGTGGCTANNTAGCCACTATTTTATACTTTAGATTTAATTTTATTTTTAATATTTAAATACCAATATGTAATTAAGCATAAAATTACAATTAAAAGTAATTCTGATACGATAATTTGTAATGGTGTATCAATTTTAAATAACCTAAACTTCACCATTAATTGTATTATAGCGGCATGCGATAGATATAGATATAATGAATTTTTACCAATCCAAGATATTGAAGTCTTCTTTGATGTACATATACTAAAAATAACTCCTAAAATTGAAAAAGCTCCTATATAATGAAGGACTCTTATAAACAGGGGATATGTAGAAGTATCATAATAAAAAGTGTAGTTTGTATATTCAAATAACAGTTCCACAGAAGTTTCATCTTTAAGTACATATAAAATTCCTAATGATAATAAACTTATCAAAATAAATTTCCACAAATGTTTTTTTACAATTCCTAGATGTTTTTTTTCAAAACCTAATCCTGCTATAAAAAATGGTAAGAAAAATATAATTCTGGAAGCACTAGCTTGTGCAGTAAAACTTACGTCAAGCCCAAGAATTAAAGAAATTACTATGCTAATAGGCAAAGCAGTTCTACAATTTTTTATATAATCTGAGATTACATAAAAAGCTGTTAATGCAAATAAGTACCATAAAGTCCAATTAGGACGCAAATATTCAATTCTTAAACCATAATTTTGAAATACAATGATACTAAGTAAATAATAAAAAGTCTGCGCATAAAAATATATTTTGAATGTATCAAGTACTTTTTGTTGTGTTGTTCTTTTACTTTTTTTACAAAAATATCCTGATATAAAAGTTAACGCTGGCATATGAAACATATAAAGAAAAAGGATAAAGTAATGAGGATCTATACATGTAGGACTTACATATTCAAGTGAGTTACCAATTATAACACAAATTAAAAAGAAGCCTCTTAAATTATCAAAATAACTGTCCCTATTTTTAACTTCCAATAATTCTCTCCCTTCAGTAACTAATCATAGGATATTATAAGATATAAAGAAATATAATGCAATATTTTGTAATACTATAAGTACTACAATAAATACATATATTCATTTTATAATTTAGTTTTTAAATAAAAATTCAGCATATTTGTTCTTGATTTAAAATAAAAGTAGAGTTAAATTAGTATAATCAATATATATAATTAAATTTAGGAGAGTTGTAATGAATATACAAATATTTGGAACTAAAAAATGTTTTGATACAAAGAAGGCAGAAAGATATTTTAAAGAAAGAAGAATTAATTTTCAATTTATTGACTTAAATGAGAAAGGAATAAGTAAGGGTGAACTTAATAGTGTTTTAAATTCAGTATCTGTTAATGATTTAATAAATTCAAAATCTAAAGATTATAATAAATTGAATTTGAATAATATAAGAAGTGCTGAAATAAAACAAGAAATTGTTTTAAAAAATCCTAAAGTGATGAATACTCCAATTGTAAGAAATGGTAAATGTGCTACAGTAGGATATACACCTGATATATGGAATGCATGGGAATAAATAATAGTAGTTGTTTATTTAAGTGAGATGCTGTGACATATGCATAAGAAAAGCTAGATAGCACATAAACAATAAAGCTTATATGATTTTATTCTTATCATATAAGCTTTATTTATAAGTATTATTTAGATTTTTTTCTTGTCTTTTTTTTAGTATTTTTCTTCATAACAGAATATCCAAATGAGCCTAAAGGATTTGAATTGACTTCAAAATATTCTCCATGATTATAACAAATTAAGTTCGCTTTATTAAAGCCAATTTTACCATTTTCGTCTAATAAGTTTTCATCTACTTTAACATTAAGTACTTCTAGTAAGAATAAATCATGAGTACCTAATGGTGTGATAGATTTTAACTTACATTCTAATGCAAATGGAGCATCTTCTAATGAAGGTGTATTTACTTTTACTCCTTCATTTAATTTTAAATTAAGATTTTTAATCTTATCTTCTTTTTTACCCGATCTAACACCACAATAATCTACTATTTTTACCATTTGCTTATTAGGTAAATTAATAACACATTCCTCAGATTCTTTTATATAATCATAAGATAATCGTTCAGGTCTTACCCCCATTGCAAGTATAGGTTCTTTTGTACATACTGTACTTATCCAACCAACAGTAAATACATTTACTTTACCTTCTTTATTTTTAGATGTAACAAGAACTACAGGCGTGGGATTTAACATCACACTACCTTTAAAATTTAATTTATTCATTTTTTTCACCTTTTATATAAATAAAAATTTTAAAACAATGTTTGTAATAAAGAATTATTATTAATATCTTCTTTTGTAACGTCTTTTTCTATTATTTTTAGCCATATTTTTTATAAGAACTATTAATGTGATTATTATTATAGCAATTACTAAAACTGTTGAATACAATAATATATTATCTTTTAATATTTTTCCTAAAGATATATTTATAATACCTTGAACTTCTTCAGTATGATTTCTAGTTGAATAAGTTAAGTTTGTATTTTTATTAAATGCTAACTTCCAAGCGCTAGTATTTGAAGCATTATAAGTTATTAAAGATTCAGCATCATTAATATCATTCTTATAATACATAACATCCTGACTTAAAACTATTGGTACAGTAATTGTTTTTGTAGGTCCAAAGAAACCAAAAGATTTATATTGTAAATCAGTAGTTCCAACTTCTTCATCTGATTTTTTATAAACTTCTTTATTAGCAGAATAACTATAATCAATAATAGAATCCATATCATTGAATTTAGTCATATCAACATTATCGAGTTGTCTACTTTTTAAAACAACACCTATTATTTTTCTGCCATCTTTTTCATATACAGCAGCTAAACAACCACCAGCAGCATTAGTTAATCCAGTTTTACCAGCAATGTTTCCATTTTTACCTAATCCTAAATTTCTATTTTCTAATATAATTCTAGAACCATTTATATCTATAGGAGCTTCTTTTAAAGTCATAGTTTCTCTTTCCCATGGATTTTCAAAAGCTGCTTTAGTTATTAAAGATAAATCATAAGCGGTTGTATAATGATTTGGATCATGAAGTCCGTTAGCAGTAATAAAATTACTATTATTAGCTCCAAGTTCCTTTGCTTTTTTATTCATTAATTCTGAAAATGCGTCTGAACTACCAGCAACATTATCTGCAATCATATATGCAGTATCATTTCCAGAGAAAAGCAATAATCCTTTCATGACATCATCAGCAAGCATTTTATCTCCAACTTGCATTCTGTTACCCATATAATTTATGTTTAATGAATATTCAGGTTGTTCTTTAGCTGATTTAGTAAATGAAAGTTCAGAATTTTTTTCGAACTTTTCAGCTAATAATAAACCTGTTAATAATTTAGTAGTACTTGCAGGATACCTTTTACTATCAGCATCTTTAGTATAAATTATTTCACCTGTTTCATAATCCATAGTTAAAGCTGATTCAGCTTGAATACTAGGTGAAGTTTGTTTAGTATTTTCAGTTGCATAACTTTTTACTGAAAAAGGAGCAAATAGTGAAATAGTAATAGTTAATGCAAGTGTTTTTAAGATTAAATTTCTTTTCAAGTAAAATCTCCCCATCTCTATTTAGTAATATTTAAACCAACATAAGTATATCATTTATGATATTTAATAACAATAAAATACAAGACATAATATAAGAATTTTTATAAATAAATCCATGAAAAATGCTTATTTCAACATAGTATTTTAATATTTACCTATAACTTACACCTATAAATTTTGTTTTTTAGAACAAACTATATATATGTTAAGAAAGGGGTGGAAGATATGAAAAAATATTTTAAATTTCTAATATTATCTATTATTATAATTTTTTCGGTTTTTAATACGTATAGGGTTAATGCATTAGATCAAACTTCAAGAAAAATAGTCTATTTAACATTTGATGATGGTCCATCTCCTAATAATACTGAAAATATATTACAAATATTAAATGAAAACAATGTAAGAGCTACTTTTTGTGTAGTTGGTTCTAATGCTTTAAGATATAAGGAGATTTTAAAACAATTAAACGAATATAATATGGGAATTATACCTCATTGTAATAATCATCAGTATAAAGAGTTATATTCATCAACTGAGTATTATATAAATGATCTTAATGAATGTACCAGAATTATAAATGACGTTACTGGTGGAAATAGAAGTTTCAGGTTTGTAAGAATGCCAGGTGGTTCAGATAATACTGTGAGCGATTATCAAACTTTACAAAATATAAAAAGTGAATTAAGAAAAAGAGGAATGGATTATATAGATTGGAGTATAGATTCAGGGGATACTTGTGCAGCTATGGTACCTGAAGAACAAATAACAAGTAACATTGAAAATCAAGCTGGTATTAATAATATAGAAGTTATTTTAATGCATGATTTAGAAAATAAGGTAACAACCACGAGTGCACTTCAAGATATTATAATTAAATATAAAAGTTTAGGATATGAATTTAAAACCTTTGATGAAATGGAAGAATGGGAAGTTCAATATTTAATAGGCAAACATGTAATAGATAAGTGATTTAAATATATAATTAAAAACGAGCTAATATCAGTATACATTTTGATATTAGCTCATCTTTAATAAAGTAATTAAGAATTTGTATTTAGTTTTTTCTGAATTGATTTTTTGGCGTTTATTTCAAAATCGTCGTCTAAAATATCTAAGGCAATTTCATTTCCATACTTATTTCTTAATGCTAGAGTTAAAAGTTTATCAGCAAATTCTGGATTTTTAGATAAGAATGATCCATGAAAGTATGAACAAAAAGTGTTTTTATATATACAACCTTCATATCCATCTTCACCATTATTGCCATATCCATGAACGCATTTGCCAAGTGGAGTATGATCATTTATATAAGTTCTACCAGAATGATTTTCAAAACCAACATAAGTTTGATTAAATACTTCATTGTATATTTCAGTATTGCCTATAAATCTTGTATCTCCACCTTCAGTATGAATATTTAGTATTCCCAATCCATTGATCTTTTCACCATTTGGAGCAGTGTAATATTTACCTAATAATTGATAACCGCCACATATTGCTAATAGGACTTTTTCTTCTTCAATATAAGAAGTTAAAGAATCTTTTTTTATAGTATTTAAATCTTCAGATACTATTGATTGTTCATAATCTTGACCGCCACCAAAGAATATAATATCTATTTCATCTTTGTTTAGAGTATCATTTATAGAAGAATTAATAATGTTTACTTTTATTCCTCTTTCTTCTGCTCTGTGTTTTAAAATTAGCACATTACCTACATCCCCATATACATTTAATAAATCAGGATATAAGTGACAAATATTTAATTCCAAAGTATTACCTCCTTTAAATTACCATAGTTTTTTAATGTAACCTTTTGAATGAAGGTATTTTCGATAATTTATCATAGCAGTATAAGTTGCTAGAATATATACCTTGTTAGAAGATGAATCATTTTGTATAGATTCAGTTAGTTTTTCATAATCTTCTTCTAATATAAAGTTATCTTTATTAAGACCAGCAATTTTTAATCTTACGGCCATATCATACATTCTTGTTCCTGAAATAAAAATATTTTTTATTGGAAGAGTAGATATTTTTTCAAAATTAACATCCCATATCCAAGAAATATCTCTTCCATCAGCATAATTATCATTTAATAAAAATGTAGCTGAAAAGTCATTTTTATTAAGACATAAAGTATCGAGTGCTTGATTGTAACCAGCTGGATTCTTAACTAATATTATTTCAACCTGTTTACTACCAATAGCAATTTGCTCTTGTCTACCAAAACTTGAATTTTGATTTTGTAGAGAGTTCACTATTACATCATCGTTAATTCCTAGCTCTTTTGATATTGCGTAGGCACATAATGCATTGTAAATATTATAAGCTCCTGATTGACTTATTAAGATATCAGTATCATTAATAAGAACAGACGAATTTTCTGGGTTTAAATCAAATATTTTATTAACAGCATAACTTAGCGTTGGTCTTTTATATCCGCATTCGGTACAATAAAAGTCTCCTAGATGATTATAAGTTACAAAATTATAAGAGTATCTTGTCTTACAAACTTTACAGAATTTTGAGTCTGCATTTATATCAATAGAATGATTTTCATTTATAGGAGTATTAAAACCATAATAAATCATTGGATTCTTTAGGTCTAATTTGCCAAGTAAAGATTCATCACCATTTAAAATTAATTTTGAGTCAGGAACTTTAACTATACCTTCTAAAATTTTGTTAAGTGTTGTGTAAACTTCACCATATCTATCTAATTGATCTCTAAATAAGTTTGTTACTGTTATTATTTCAGGAGAAATATGCTCAGTTATAAATTTAACATTAGCTTCATCAACTTCAATTACAGCATATCTATTTTTAGGTTTATTAAAAAACTTATAATTCGATATAAAACAAGCTGTAATACCAGGATATAAATTAGCACCTGTATTATTAGTTATGACATCAAATCCATTTTCTTTTAGTATATTTGTTATCATACTTGTAGTCGTAGTTTTTCCATTAGTACCAGTTACAAGTATTATCTTATAGCCATCACTAACTTTTTTTAAAATATTTTTATCGATTTTCAGTGCTATTTTACCAGGGAAAGTACTCCCACCTTTTATTAGATGTTTTGAAAGAAATGCTATGCATTTAGCTGAAATTATACTTAAAATAGACTTAATATTTATTGTAGTCACCACCTAATTATTTTATTTAATAATATAAGATTTTATCATAAATTACTAAAAACAAATATAAGTATAGCACAAAAATTTTATATGCCAAATAATTTTACATTTTTGAATATATCAATAAATGTAGATTTTTGTACAAAGGTTTGTTAAAATATAAAGAAAGTGTAAACGTACTAGAAATATGTAAGGAGTGTACATATGGAAAACACAAATAAAAATTCTTTTCTACAAAAGATATTTTGTACATATAAAAAGATTTCTGAGTCTAATAAATACTTTACTTCTATAATTACAATGATTTTAACATTAGTAACTGCATTTGGTATTGTAGTTGCAGTAAAAAGTTTAATGCCAAGTGAAGAAAAGGTGTCAATAGCAACTAATCCAGCAGAAGAAGCTTTCTTTAATGGAAATTATAATTTAGCTATTGAAGAATATTCAAAGTTGCAAGCTGATATGCCTTGGCCAGAGTATAATATGAAAATTGCGGAAATTTACTCTATAAAGGGTGATTATGTAAAATCAAATGAATTAATTAGTAAAGTGTATGAATCAAGAAACAAAACTATAGATACAAATAATAGAGAAGAATTAAAAGAAAAAGATAAGAAAATTACTAATGAAATAGTGTTAACAAGTTTTATGAATGGTGAAAATAAAAAAGCTTTAGAATATGGGGAATTATTCTTAAAAGATAATCCTACATATAAAGAGTTGGCAAATACGATGTTTACAGTTTATATTAGTAATAACAATACGGAAAAAGCAAAAGGAATTTTACAAAATTATGATAATTCAGATAGTGTAAAAGATCTTATAGTTACTTCAAGAATGAATGTTTTAATTGGAAATTGGGAAAATGGGTTAAAACTATTAAAAGATGCATGTGATAAAAATGAAGATGCATTGACGATTTTTAATGGAATAAAACAATTATCACTATATGATAAGGGCAAATTAATAAGTGAAGTTTCTAAATTACAAAGCAAATACAAAAATGATAATATCTATAAAATATGGCTTGCAGAAATATATTCATTAGATATGAATACTGCTTCAAAGAGTATAGACATAATTAATAAGATTAAAAATGAAAAGCTTAGTGAAACAGAAATGTTTAATATTAACTTTATAGAATATACAGCATATAAAAATATGGATGATAGTAAAATGGCTGTTAATTGTTTAAAAGAAATGACAAATGGTAATGAAGAGTCATATATTGATTGGTACATATTATCTTTATATAATTATGAAGCAGGAAGATATACAGAAGCATTTGAAAATGCTAAAAAATCTATATTATTAAATAGAGACTATCCTAATATATATGGAGTATTGATTCCTAATATTATAGTAAAAGAATATAAAGTAGAAGATGGAAAATTTGAAAGTATCATGTCTTACTTTAGAACTGCTTTAGAAATAGATTTATTTAATCCAGAAGTTTTGGTAAACACAGCAAAATATTATCAAGATATAGTTAAGGATTCAAATAAAGCTTTAGAATACTATGAAATTGCGTCTAAAATAGATCCGAAAAATGCAGAAATATATTATAATTCAGCTTTAATTAAAATAAGCAATCAGAGAGAAGATGAAGGTATAAAGCTTTTAAATAAGAGTATTGAAGTAGATACTAGTAATGCAAAGTATTATAGAACTTTAGGTAGTGTTTATTTAAATAAAGGTAAAAATGAAAAAGCTATAAATGCTATAAGGTCTGCTTATGCTATTGATGAAAATGACATAATAAATTTAAATAATGCAGGATATTATTACATATGTATTGAAGGTGACATAGATAGAGCATTAGTTAACTTTAAAGCAGCTTATAATGAAATAAATGAAAATACTGACAGTAAGATAAAAGAAATAATAACTGAAAACTATAATAGAGTTAAAACATATAAAAAAGATAATAGTAGTGGACTAACTATTTCTCAATTTAAATTAATAGAATATTAATATGATAATGTTATAAATCAGGGAATTAATTCCCTGATTTATAACATTAAGCATGTTTAAAATACTATTTTAATATGACGAGATTAAAAGGGGATGAAATTGTGAACAAAAAAATTAAAAATAGATTTATAGGAATTTTAGTATTTTTAATTTGTGTAATTTTATTTTTTGTACATTTTTCTAAAATAAATAAAGTTAAAGAATTTGAAGTTTTAACTTGGGATAATTATTATAATGAAAATAATATTACTTTTTTTTATGACGATGAAAATAATGAAAAGATTAAATCTTTAGATAGTACATACAAAATTAAGGAATTATTAAATGAATCTAATCAAGAAATAGATAAAGTGTTAAAAAGTATTGATATTTTAAATTCAATTTGTCAATATGATGACATAGATGATTTAAATCAGAAATCAGCATATGATATTTTTAAAAATTTAGGTGGAAGAAGAAAAGTATCTGCTAAAGATATGGCAATAATAGAGCGTGACTTATTAGCTTCATATGGTTTTAAAAGTAGAGTGGGAGTTTATAGAATGAAAGATGCTGCTTTTGAACCTAAATACAATTATTATGTTATAGAATATTGGAGCAATGAGAATAATAAATGGGTAATGATAGATCCATTAGATAGAGGTTACTTTAGAGAAAGAGACACCTTATTATCTGCAACAGAAGTGATGAATAAGGAATTTAATCCATTATTTTATGTGGGAAAAACTAAAGAAAAAGAATATAAAAAGAATTTTAAAAAGTATTTGGATTCATATAGCATACAAATAGATAATACTGTAAAAAACAACAAAAGTAATACCTTAATAACATATATAAAAAATGAAAAAGCTTTAGAAATTAAATTTAAAGATAAGTTTGCTCCACCAACAATTTTTACACAAGATACAAAGCTTTTTGAAAAGAGTCCTGAAGACAATAGAGTAGGACAAGATGAAAAAGCATATCTAATCTTAATGGAAAAGCAAGATTTAGTTAAAATTACTGATAATAATCAAGGCAAAGAACAAAACAAAGATAGTATATTTATGATTTTAGGTGCATTTAAAGATGGAAAAATTATGGATGAATATTATTTAAGTACTAATAATTCTGATTATGAGAAAATTAAAAAATATAAAGAAGTTGAGATACCTAAAGGTGAAACAGAATTAAATTTATCTATAGATGGGATAAATTCAATAAGTAAAATAATTTTAAGGAAAAATTAATAATATATAACATAATAAGTATTATAATTTAAAATGGAAACTTATTAGAAAGAGAGTGATAAAAGAATGGGATTAGACTTTTTATTCATATTCAAAGCAATTATTGTAGCAATAGTTGAAGGTCTTACTGAATTTGTTCCAGTATCATCAACAGGACATATGATACTTGCATCAGATTTAATCAATTTCCAAGGGGAATTTGTTAAGATGTTTGAAGTCGTAATACAATTAGGCGCAATACTTGCAGTAGTAGTATTATACTGGAAAAAGATAAAAGATAGTGTTATTGAATTCTTCACATACATTTTTACATGTGGAAAAAAAGGTGAAGTCGGATTCAAATTTGGAATAAATGTTTTAATAGGATCAATACCAGCAGGTGTAGTTGGAATATTATATTATAGTAAAATAAAAAGCTTATTTAAACCTCAAGCAGTAGTTGTAGGATTTATAGTTGGTGGTATTTTATTAATAGTAATAGAAAATATATTTAGAAAAAAAAGACACTCTGTTAAAAACATAGATAGAATAACTCCAATGCAATCTATAAAGGTTGGATTATTTCAAGTTTTATCAATGTGGCCTGGAATGTCAAGAAGTGCTTCTACAATCATGGGTGGTTGGGTAGCTGGTCTTTCAACACCGATAGCAGCAGAATTCTCATTCTTTTTAGCAATTCCAGCAATGGTTGGATCATCAGCTAAAGATCTTTTTGAATTTGATTTTGCACTTATGAATGCGACTAATTGGGTTGCTTTAATAGTGGGATTCATAGTAGCATTTATAGTTTCATTAGTAGTAATGGAAGGTTTTGTTGCTTACCTAAAGAAAAAACCTATGAGAGTATTTGCAATATACAGAATAATTGCAGGTATAGTATTTGCAATACTTATGTATAAAGGAATAGTAACACCACATCTATAAAAGAATATAAATAGTAAATATAAAAATAAATATATTAAAGAGAAATTGTACTCATTGAATAATTTAAATATTTAATGAGTACAATTTTTTTGTTTTTGTACAATAATCTAAGAGCAAATATTAATTTTAGCTATTTTGTTCTTTGAAATAATGCATAAATATGAAACAAATAAGAACAATAAAAAGGAAAGTAAGAAACAAGGATTCTTTGAAATAATGTATAGATAATAAACTTATTAAGGTTTATATTTTTACTATAAAATAGAAACTCGTTAAGGCAAATTTTCTTCTTGACATGATATAAAATAAATGTTATTCTTACACAAAGAATAACCTTTAATTTGATCCAGAGAGATCAGCAAGGAAGTTATATAATACCATATTTACAGGATTATTATGCCTTCCTTCACGCGTGAAGAAGGCTTTTTTTATACAATTAATTATATGCAAATGTAATTGGTTATTTAAAATAATTAAGGGTATAAAATTAAATTTAGTAAATTAATTAAATCTATGAAATATGGCACTATCTAAAAGACTTTTAGATCGCTTTGGTATAACTTTTTATAAGTTTTTCTGCATACTTAAAAAGGAGTGATATCAATATGATAAAAGACAAACATTTAATAGATCCAATGGATTTTACAGTAGAAGAATTAAAAGAAATTTTTAAATTAGCACATGAAATAATTTTAGATCCAGAAAAGTTTTCTCATGTCTGTGATGGGAAAATATTAGCAACCTTATTTTACGAGCCAAGTACAAGAACTAGATTTAGTTTTGAAGCAGCTATGATGAGACTTGGTGGGAAAATACTTGGCTTTTCTGAGCCAAATTCATCATCAACATCAAAGGGTGAAACTTTATCTGACACAATCAAAATGGTGTCAATTTATACTGATATAATAGCAATGAGGCATCCTAAAGAAGGATCAGCTAAAGTAGCAAGTCTTTATTCAAGTGTTCCAATCATTAATGCAGGAGATGGTGGTCATCAACATCCAACTCAAACTCTTACTGATTTATTAACAATAGAAATGCTTAAGAAAGGTTTAAATAGACATACTATTGGTATATGTGGTGATTTAAAATATGGAAGAACAGTTCATTCGTTAATAAAAGCAATGTCTAGATATGAAGGCAATAAATTTTTACTTATCTCCCCAAAAGAATTAAGAATACCAGATTATATAAGAGAAGAAATACTTAGAAAAAATAATATTGAGTTTTTAGAAGTAGAAACATTAGAGGAGATCATAGATAAAGTTGATATATTATATATGACTAGAATACAAAAAGAGAGGTTCTTCAATGAAGAAGAATACTTAAGACTTAGAGATAGTTATATATTAAATAAAGAAAAAATGAATCTAGCAAAAGACGATATGATAGTTATGCATCCTCTGCCAAGAGTAAATGAAATTGCATGTGAAGTTGATTATGATAAAAGAGCAGCATACTTTAAACAGGCTGAATACGGAATGTATGCAAGAATGGCATTAATGGCTAAACTTTTGGGGGTGTTATAAGATGTTAGAAATTACAAGCTTAAAAAACGGATTAGTTATAGATCATATTGAAGCAGGAATGGGAATAAAAATATTTAACTATTTAGGACTAGATAACAGTAATTGCAGTGTTGCTTTAATAATAAATGCAAAAAGTGAATTGTTAGGAAAGAAGGACATAATAAAGATAGAAAACTGTAGAGAGTTAGATTATACAATATTAGGATTACTTTCTCCAAGTATAACTATAAATGAAGTTGAAAATGAGGAGATAGTAGGTAAGATAAAACCTACATTACCAAAGAAAGTAACCAATATATTAAAGTGCAAAAATTCAAGGTGTATAACTCAATATGAAAAGTATGTGGCACACTCTTTTGTACTATTAGATAAGGAAAAGGGCACTTATAGGTGTGAATATTGTGATGAAATAACAAAATTATCTGAAGTATAATAAGTGTAAGGGAGTGAGCTTAGTGGAACTTTTAATTAAAAATGCAAGAATTATAGATGCGATTCAAGATTTTTATGGTGATATTTATATAAAAGATGGATTGATAAGTGAAATTGCGAAGGAAATAAATAAAGACAATGTTGAGACTCTTAGTTGCGAAGGAAAGATATTAATGCCTGCCTTTATTGATACACATGCTCATTTTAGAGATCCAGGTCTTACATGGAAAGAGGATTTAGAGAGTGGATCAAAAGCAGCATTAAAAGGTGGTTACACAGGTGTATGTTTGATGGCAAATACAAAGCCTATATGTTCATCTAAAGAGGTAGTGCAGTATGTTAGAGATAAATCAAAAGACTTAGATTTAATTGATATACATCAATGCATTTCAGTAACTCAGAATTTTGATGGAAAAACTTTAGATCATTTAAACGAATTTAGAGATGATAATGAAGTTAAAGCAATTTCAGATGATGGAGTTGGAGTATCAAATTCTAATACTATGCTTGAGGCAATGAAAATTGCAAAAGAAAATAACTGGGTGCTTATGTCACATGCTGAAAGCCCAGAGTTTTCTAAAAGTGATATGAGAATAGCTGAAAATATGATGACCATTAGAGATGTGGAACTTGCTAAGATAACAGGAGCACATTTGCATATGTGTCATGTTAGTACTAAAGAAGCATTAAAATATATTATTGATGCTAAGAATGAAGGTGCAAATATTACATTAGAAGTAACACCACATCATATATCCTTAACTAAGGAAATAAATGATTATAGAGTTAATCCACCGATAAGAGAAAAAGAAGATGTAGATGCAATTATAAAAGCAATTAAGATGGGAAATATTGATACAATAGGAACGGACCATGCACCACATACATTAGAAGAAAAATCTAAGGGATCTCCAGGAATGGTTGGATTAGAGACAGCTTTTCCAATATGTTATACAAAGCTAGTTAGAGAAAATGAGATTTCATTAAATGAATTAAGCAAACTTATGTCACTTAATCCAGCTCAGTTATTAGGAATGAATAAGGGGAAATTTAGTATAGGGGTAGAGGCAGATCTAGTTTTAATAGATATAGATAAAAAAATAAAGGTAGATTCCAAAGAATTTGCATCAAAAGGTAGAAACACACCATTTGAAGGTATGGAGTATTATGGAGAAGTGTTTACTACAATAAAGGGTGGAAAAATTAAATATAAGAAGTAAAAAAATATATATTTTAGTAGCATGTTTATATATGCATAAGCAAAGTGAACTGAGTAATTGAACTTAGGAATGCTACAATAATTTTTAATATAAATTGGAGGAGAGTTGCTATGATGATTAATATAATGGATAAGCTATATGAGAGAGTTGAAAAAAGAGGTGTTGTATGTGTTGGATTAGATACATCTTTAGAGTATATTCCAGAGCATATAAGAAATGGAAAAACACCAAGTGAAGCTATATTTGAATTTAATAAACAAATTATAGATGCTACATATGATGTTGCAGCATGCTTTAAGGTACAAATAGCTTATTATGAAGCTTTAGGCTTAGAAGGATTATTAGCTTATAAGAAAACATTAGAATATCTAAGAAAAAAAGATGAAATCATAATAGCTGATATAAAAAGAGGCGATATAGCAGCTACTGCCCAAATGTATGCAAAGGCTCATTTTGAAGGAGACTTTGAAGCAGATTTTATTACACTAAATCCTTATATGGGAATGGACAGTATAAAACCGTATGTTCAATATTTAGTAAACGGAAAAAAAGGTGCATTTACATTAGTTAGAACATCAAATGAGGGAGCAGAAGATATTGAGTATTTAGATACAACTACAGGAAATAAAGTATATCATGTAGTTGGCGATAAGCTTATGAAAATGGGCGAAAATATGATTTCAAAATGTGGCTATCACCCATTAGGAGGCGTAATTGGATGTACTCATGTTGAAGAAGGAAAAGAATTAAGAAAAAGATTTAACTCAATGTTCTTCTTAATACCTGGATATGGAGCTCAAGGCGGAAAAGCAGAAGATGTAGCAATGTATTTAAATAATGGAAATGGTGGAGTTGTGAATTCATCAAGAGGAATATTACTTGCTTATAAAAAACAAAACAGGGAAATGGAATTTGCATTATGTGCAAGAGAAGAAGCTATAAAAATGAGAGATGAAATAAAAAGAGCTGTAGAGGATTTATAAGGGGTGGTAAAATGAGTATAAATTATAAGAAATCAAAGGTACTTTCAAATAAAAAAATAGTTGATAATATATATAAGATGGTGTGTGAAGATGATAATGCCATAAGAGCAGGACAATTTTATATGCTTAAGCTTGAAGGTCAAACCTTACTTCCAAGACCCATAAGCATATGCGAAAAAGATGATAATAAAATAACTTTTATGTATGCAGTAGTAGGAAAAGGAACAGAAGAATTTGCAAAACTTCAAGAGGGGGATTACATAAATCTTACAGGTCCATTAGGAAATGGATTTGACTTAGATGAATACTTAGGAAAAGTTGCAATTGTTTCTGGGGGAATTGGAACAGCACCTATGGTTGAAGTTTGTAAAGTGCTTAGAAGAAATAATAAATATGGGCTTATAGATGTTTATGCAGGATTTAGAGATAACATATATTTAATAGATGAATTATCTAAATATGCTAACAAAGTAGAAGTAACAACTAATACAGGAAAGCATGGTCATAAAGGCTTTGTTACGGATATATTAAAGCCAGAGGAATATGATATTGTGCTATGTTGTGGTCCTGAAATTATGATGAAAAAGGTTGTTGAGATGTGTAAAGAAAAGAAGGTTAAAGTTTACGTTTCAATGGAAAAACACATGGCATGTGGTGTAGGAGCTTGTTTAGTATGTACTTGCAAAACTAAAGGTGGAAATAAGAGAACGTGTAAAGACGGTCCAGTATTTGATGGATATTATGTGGAATTATAAATCAGAGGGGAGAATGAAGTTATGTTAAAGGTGAATATAAATGGTGTAGAATTTAAAAATCCAGTTATAGCGGCTTCAGGAACTTTTGGTTTTGGTGCAGAATATAACAATTTTTATGATGTAGGGATGTTAGGCGGAATATCATCCAAAGGATTAACACTTAATGTTAAAGAAGGTAATGAAGGAATTAGGGTATTTGAAACTCCATCTGGAATGATGAATTCTGTAGGATTACAAAATCCAGGAATAGAAGGATTTATAAAAAATGAATTGCCTAAAATGCAAGAACTAAATACTAACATTTTAGCTAATGTTGGTGGAGGGTGTTTTGAAGATTATGCAGAAGCTATTGAAAAATTAAATAATACTGAAGTAAATATCATTGAATTAAATATATCATGTCCAAATGTAAAATGTGGTGGAATGGCATATGGAATTAAGTCTGAGGTAGCTTATGAATTTGTAAAAGAAATAAAGAAAATTTGCAAAAGACCTCTTATGGTTAAATTATCACCTAATGCCGAAAATATAGTTGAAATGGCAACAAAATGTGAAGAGGCAGGAGCAGATTCTTTAAGCTTAATAAATACATTAAAAGGTTTAGCAATAGATCCATATAAAAGAAAGCCAATATTTAACAATGTATATGCAGGACTTTCAGGCCCCGCAGTGAAACCAGTAGCATTAAGAATGGTTCATGAAGTAAGCAAAGCAGTTAGTATACCAGTAATAGGACTTGGTGGAATATCTAATGGAATAGATGCAATAGAATTCATGATGGCAGGAGCAAGAGCTGTACAAATAGGAACAATAAATTTTGTAAATCCTATGGCAGGAAAAGAAATCATAGAAGAGATGGAAGCTTTCTGCAAAGAACAAGGCATAAAAGATATAAATGAAATTGTTGGTGTAATTTAAATGGCTGCTAATATTAAAATATATAGTTTGATGAACAAAGAAATTTAATTATTTAAGATATATTGTTTTTAGATGTGTTTATATATGCAATAGGTAAAGTGGCATTGTAATTGGACTTTGAGAATTCTTAATGAGTATTGTCATATTTACTGCTTGTCAAAAGTGAATGTCCAAATTTTATATTTGGTTACATGAACTTTCAC